>CAZAFS010000318.1:0-4470 GCA_964484165.1 uncultured Opitutaceae bacterium
TGCACATGATCGAAACGCTCAACAAGGTCATGCAGGTGCAGAAGCAGCTCCTCCAGGAATACGGCCACGAGCCCACGCCGGAGGAGGTCGCCGAGGAGATGCAGATGCCCGTCGAGCGCGTCCAGCAGATCATGAAGATGGCCCAGCAACCCATCTCGCTCCAGTCGCCCGTGGGCGACGGCGACGACACCAGCTTCGGCGATTTCATCGAGGACAAGAGCGCGGAGAATCCGTACGACATGACGGCCTTCTCGCTCCTGCGCGAAAAGATCATCGACGTGCTCGACTCGCTGACCGAGCGCGAGCGCCGCGTGCTGTCGCTGCGCTTCGGCCTGGTTGACGGCTACAGCCGCACCCTTGAGGAGGTGGGCAAGCAATTCAAGGTGACCCGCGAGCGCATCCGCCAGATCGAGGCCAAGGCCCTGCGGAAGATGCGCCACCCCACGCGCATCCGGCAGCTCACCGGCTTCTTCGACGCGGAGCAGCCCGACAGCGCGCAAAACCTCCTCAAGAAATCCGTCCGCCCCACGGACCAGCGCGCGCCGCAGCCCTGAAGACCGGCGCGGGCGGCGCCCGTTTCCACCTTTACTCACCCGCCGTTTCAAATAGGCTAGACCGTATGGCAACAAATGTTCCGGCTTTCGCGGCAGTCATCTTTGGCTGGGCTCCGGGCGGCATGGAGCTGATACTCATTCTTTTCATCGTGCTCCTGCTGTTTGGCGCCAAACGGCTCCCCGAACTCGCCAAGGGCTTGGGGCAGTCGGTCAAGGAGTTCAAGAAAGCCACGCAGGAGGAAGAGGCCAAACCGGCGGCAACTGATGCGGCCAAGCCAGCGGAAACCCGCAAGCCCGGCAACGGCGGCACCACCCCCGGCGCCAACTGACGCCGGCGGCCGGGCGCCACCCCGGCGGCTTGGACTTGCGCTCCGCGGCCGCTTCACAAGACTGCGCGAGACTATGACGATTACCCGGCGGTCAGCGCGGCTTGCCTCCCTCGTGGCGGTCGGTTGCGCGCTGCTCGCGGGCTGCGCCACCGTGGGACCCACGGCCAACCCGCGCGTGCCGGAATCCACTTCCTCGGCGCTGCTGCGGCCGGGGGACAGCCTGACCATCGCGCTGCAAAGCATTCCCGATCCGAGCCAGCACAACGTGCAGCTCGACGAGCAGGGCCTGATCAATCTGCCCTATATCGGCAACGTCACGGCCTCCGGCCTCACCGCGGCGGGGTTGTCCGCGCGCATCCGGCAGACCTACATCACCCGCAACTATTACACGACCATCGACGTGTCGGTGACCGTCACCGAACGCTACGTCTACGTGGGCGGCGAGGTCGCGCGGCCCGGCCGCATCGTCTGGGCGCCCGACCTCACGCTGACCAAGGCCGTCCAGGCCGCCGGCGGATTCACGCTTTATGCCAAGGAAACGCAGGTGACGCTGGTGCGCGATCGCACCGCCTATGTGATCGACGTCGTGCTCGCCCTGCGCCAGCCCGAACAGGATCCGCACCTGGTGCCGGGGGACTCGGTCCAGGTGCCGCGCTCGCCCTTCTGAGGAGGCGGCCGCGTGGCCGAAAGAATGTCGTAGGTCAGTTTGTGTAGGTCGGGCTTCATGCCCGACATCGAAGCCGTCGACATCCCTCAGTCGGGGATAAACCCCGACCCACCATCGCCACGCATTCCGGCAAACGGGCCCCGCGCCCGCCGCAAAAAAACCCCGCCGGGAGCGGCGGGGCCGGGTGGGACGAACGCTGGAACCGCCGGGCGGTTACTTCGCGGCCGGCGCCGGGGGCGTCACGCCGACGTCCAGCAATTCGATGTCGAAGATCAACGCCGCGCCGGGCGGAATGGCGCCCTGGCCGCTGTCGCCGTAGGCTAGATGCGGCGGAATGTAGAGGCGGATTTTGCCGCCCTTGCTGATCTTCTGCAGGCCCTCGGTCCAGCCGGGAATCACTTTGTCGAGCTGGACATCCACGGGCTCGCCGCGTTGCACCGAGCTGTCAAAGACGGTGCCGTTGAGGAGCTTCCCCGTGTAGTGCACCTTGACCGCGTCGGTGGCCTTCGGAACGGCGCCCTGGCCGGGCTGCACGATTTCGTAGCGCAGGCCGCTGGGCAGCTCGACGACATTCTTGTTGTCCTTGAGGCCGGCGAAGAACGCCTTCGCCTCGCCCAGATTCTGGTTGCGCATCTTGGCGAGGTAGGCCGCCTGCTTGTTGCGCATGAGCGCGTCCATCTGCGGACCGATCTGATCAACATTGTACGGCGCTTCCCGGCCGGCCGCCGCGGCCACGAGGCCCTTCACCACGGCGTCGGTCTGCTCCTTGGTGAACTCCAGTTCCGTCAGGCCGAGCTGCTTGCCGATGAACCAGCCGAATTCCTCGAGGACTTGGGGTTCGGTAAACGTGGGCGCCGGGGGCGCCGGAGGCGTCACGCCGGGCACAGCCACGGCCGGCGCGGCCGCCGCGGCGGGCGCGGCGTTCTGCGTGCCGGGGATGTTCAGTTTGACCTCCTGGGCGGAGAGGGCGAGCGCGCCAAGGCCGAGCAGGCACGCGGGGATGAGACGGGAGCAATTCATGTAAGCAATGGTTGGAGTGAATGACGGCCGGCCGCGCAGGCGGTTTCGGCTGATGAAAACGCATGGACATGACAGTCTGTCACCCGAAAAGCAATCCCGGAGCGTGCGCCCGTTTTCGCCGCGCCGGCCCGGACAAATCCAGCCTTTCGTTTCCCGGTTTTCTGGTGCAAGCTCTTCCCCTTCGCCCTTTTTCAACCCGCAGTAAACCCATGCAACCCGACCACTTCTGGGTCAGCGCCGACGGCCAGATCCTCAGCATCCGGCCCAAGGACGCCAACACTGTCTCCCTGTTGCTGGCCTTCTGGCCGCGCCACCCCGCCGAACTCGAGTTCGTCCTCGCCCACGCGGCGGAAATCCATTTCACGGAGCGCAGCACGCTCGCGCGCATCGGCATCGAGATGATCACCTCGGGCACGCCCCGGGCGGAACACCACCGCCTCATTCTCGAGACCGACGCCTTCCTGTTCGATCCCAGTCTGCCCAACGCCGGCTACTGGAAGAAGCTGCTCCGCCCCGGCACCCCCGTCGGGCGCCTGTTCTACGCGCCCGAGGCGGCCAAGCTCTCCTCCAACGAGATCTGGGCGGCGGTAAAGGAGAACCGCCTGAAGCTGCCCAACACCATCTCGATCGACCGCTTCGGCAGCGTCTTCCTCACTTCGCACAAGGTCCGCTACACGCTCAACCCCCGCCTGCAGCGGCCCGAGTTTGAGCGCCTCGTCAACGGCGACGCCGGGCGCGGCTATCTCGACAAGGTGCAGGTGCGCGAGGACGTCGACATCCTCTCGGTGCCGCCGCGCTCCGGCGTGCTCACCAGCTGCTCGATGTACCTGAAGGAGCACTTCGTCGTGCTCAACCGGGGCGAGGGCAACTTCGGCCTGCACTGCGGCGCCGTCCTGCTCGACCCGATCAAGACCTTCGGCACGAACGTCATGCTCGAGATCTACAACAGCGGCGACCAGCCGGTGGTGAATCCCGTGGTGTCGGTCGAGGTGTTCCGGGCGCCGACGCTGGCCGATCCCGAGGTCAAGACGCTGGAGCGGAAGCGCCGCCAGCTCTTCGGCTTCGCCGGCGAACTCTACCGCGGTCTGGACCGCAATCCGCCGCACGAGACGGACGGCGTGCCGCGCCCCCGTACGAGGGTCACCGTCAAGGGCCAGAGCTCGGTGATGGAAAACCGCTCCCTGTTCCTCCACCTCGGCGGCAACCCGAAAGACCTCGCGGCCCAGGAGAAATCGGCCCGCGGCTATCGCACCCTGATCCAGGCGCTCGATCACGCGCCCGAAAACGCCGACACCCTGGTCGTCGATTTCTTCCCCAATCTGCTCGAGCACATCGAGCTCCTCACGCGTGTCCCCCAGCTCAAGCTCAAGCGCCTCATCTTCCGCCTGCCCTCGCGCACCCACGGCTTCTTCCTCTCCAGCAACGCCCACGCGCGGCTCGACACCTACTTCGCCATCAACCTCGACGTGTACTGGTACAACACGGCGATGAAGGATCTCTACCGGCACACCTACAAGCGGGACCAGGGTTTCTTCATCCGCGAGGAGCTCGAGAAACTCTTCCAGGAGTCCACCATCCTCGCCTTCTACGGTTCCGCCTGGGAAATCGGCTCCGAACACTCGGAGAACATCACCGCCCTGATCGGCAAGCTCACCGAGTTCATCGGGCCGAAGGTCGGCATCCTCACCGGCGGCGGCGGCGGCGTCATGCGGCTCGCCACCGACCAGGCCCGCCGCGCCGGGGCGCTCACCGGCGCGTGCTTCCTCGAACTGGAGGCCCAGCCGCCCGAACTGGGCGTTGATTTCTTCAACACCTTCCAGGACACCTCGCGCCACATCCGCCAAAAATGGTTCGAAGCGGCCGATTTCTGCATCTTCAACGTCGGCGGCGTCGGCACGCT
>CAZAFS010000319.1:0-4450 GCA_964484165.1 uncultured Opitutaceae bacterium
GTGTCGAAGGAGCTCTGCGCGAGCAATTCTTGCATGACTGAACTCATTTGGAGAAGCGAAGTGCGCCCGCCCGCTCCCCGGCGGTCACCCTCCGCGCCGGCCCCGTGGCCGTTGGTTGGAAGTTAGACTGCAAAAGCCACCCGCGGGAGCATTGCGGCGGTGCGCGGGCGGTGCCAGTAAGTGCCGCAAACCGGCAACTTCCCAGTCGGGCCGGTGTTCGGCAAGCTCAAAAATCCCCTTCCGGCCCCGCCCCGCGGCCTGCCGCCCCGGCCGGTCAGGCCGTCCCGATCCTCAGGAAGTCATTTGCCGCCAACATCCTGCAGCCGGAGCTGCAGTTCATCGAAGAAGGCATCGTAGGCCGCGTTGTCGCGCACCGGCATTTCGGTGGCCGGGTTGGATGCCCGCCCAAAGTCGGTTTCCACGATTTCCTGCAGCCAGACGCGGACTTCGATGAACCCGCTTTCCCCGGGCAGAAGATTGATCGTGATCTCCCGCTGGCGGGAGGAATGAAAATCGTCCCCGGTGCCGACCCGCGTGAGCCCCTCGAGTTTCCCCTGAGCGGGGCCGCCGCGGCCCATCTCGTAGCCGAGTCTGGCCATGGCCAGCCGCGCCGCGGCAAAAACCTGCTTCGCGTCCCCCTGCACCACGCGCACGTGGGGCGGGACGCCCACGATGCGCTCCCGCACCGAGTCGCGCATCGAGTGAATCGACTCGCAGCCGGCCAGGAGCGCGGCGATCGCAACCACCAGCACGAGCAAACGGGGCTTCGTTGTTTTCATCCGGATTTCGCCCGAACATTCAGCGCAATTCCGCCGGGGGTCAAAATGGATTATTCCGGCGCCGGCTAACAGGACATGAAATCCTCAGGCCGGTTGCTGCTGGGAGATGCAGTGCAGCGTGCCGAGCCCCAGGACCAGGTCCACACAGTCCACCGGCACGATCTCCCGGCCGGGGAAACAGGCCGCCAGCACGGCCGCGGCCTCCGCGTCGCGGTCCGGCTGGCGGAACGCCGGCATGAGTACCGCCCCGTTAAGGACGAGGAAATTCGCGTAGCTCGCCGGCAGGCGCTGCCCGTCGCAGACGCACGGCCGGGGCATGGGCAACTCGACGATGGTGAACTTGCGGCCGGCCGGCGTGCGGAAGGCGCGCAGCCGGTCGAGGTTCTCCCGCAGCGCCCGGTAATTCACGTCGCGCGGGTTGCGCTCGACGGCGGTGACGATCCCGTCGGCCCGAAAGAAGCGGCTCAGGTCGTCGACGTGTCCGTCGGTGTCGTCGCCCGCAATCCCCTCGCCCAGCCATAACACCTGCGCGACCCCGAGGTGATCGCGCACCATCCGCTCGATCTCGGCCCGGTCGAGCCGCGGATTGCGGTTGGGGTTGAGGAGGCAGGACTCGGTCGTGAGCAGCGAGCCGGCGCCGTTCACGTCGATCGAGCCGCCCTCCAGGACCATGTCCACGGCGAAACGGCGCAGCCGGAGCGCGCGGCTGATTTTCGCCGGAATGCGATCGTCGAGGTCCCACGGCGGATGCTTGCCGCCCCACGAGTTGAATTTCCAATCGGTCACCGCCACCTCGCCGGTGCGGTCGTTCCTCACGAAGATCGGCCCGTGGTCGCGACACCAGCAATCGTTGGTCGCGTGGGTGAAGAAATCGACCCGGGCGGGACCGGCCTGCGCCCGCTTGATCAATGCCCGCGCCCGCGCCTGCAGCGGCCGGGCGATGTTCACCCGGACCGGCTCGTACCGGCTGAGGCGCGCCACGATTTCAGCGAACTTCGCCGGGATCGGTCGGAAATGGCGCGGCCAGGTCCGGCGCCGGTGCGGCCACGACAGCCAGATGGCGGCCTGCGGCTCCCATTCCGCCGGGCGCCGAAAGCCCAGTGCCGCCGGCTTCACGTCCTGCTCCGCCTGGAATTTGGGTGTCACCGGTGTCGGGCGCGGGGCCGCGCCGGATGTCCGCTATCGGCAAAACGCCGGACCAGATCGCCATAGGCGTCGATGCGGCGGTCGCGCAGGAACGGCCAATGGGTGCGGGTGTCGTCGACCTGCGCGAGGTCCACCGTGGCGAGCAGGACCTCCTCGCGGTCGGCGCCGGCCCGGGCGAGCACCCGCCCGCCGGGACCGGCGATGAAACTCTGCCCCCAGAACTCGAGGCCGTCGCCGCCGGCGGGCTGCTCGCGGCCGATGCGGTTCGCGGCGGCCACAAAGCAGCCGTTGGCCACGGCGTGGGCCCGCTGGATCGTCTCCCACGCGTCGTGCTGGTCGGCGCCCAGGCGCGCCTTCTCCCGCGGATGCCAGCCGATGGCGGTCGGGTAGAACAGGATCTCCGCCCCCTGCAGCGCCGTCAGGCGGGCGGCCTCGGGGAACCACTGGTCCCAGCAGATGAGCACGCCGATGGTGCCGTGGCGCGTCCGCCACGCCCGGAAGCCCGTGTCACCCGGCGCAAAGTAGAACTTCTCGTAGTACAGGGGATCGTCCGGAATGTGCATCTTCCGGTACACGCCGAGCAGCGTGCCGTCGGCGTCGATGACCGCCGCGCTGTTGTGATAGAGCCCCGGCGCCCGTTTCTCGAACAGCGAGGCGATGACGACCACCCGGTGTTTTTTCGCCAGCTGCTGGAACGCCGCCGTGCTGGGTCCGGGGATCGGCTCGGCCAGCCGGAAGTTCGCATAGTTCTCGCTCTGGCAGAAATACCGGGAGCGAAACAGCTCCTGCGTGCAGATGATCCGGGCGCCCTGCCGCGCCGCGCGGCCGGCGAGCGCCAGGGTCCGGCGGAGATTTGCCGCCGGATCGGCGGCGCAGGCGTGTTGCAGAAGGCCGAGCGTGACTTTCATGACGGGGCCGAGGGCGGGCGCGAAGCGTCCCTGATGAGGCCGGGCGGCGCAAGCCCGCACCAGCCCGCCCTCAGTAGACGACCTTGTTCAGCGGGTACTCGATGATGCCCTCGGCGCCGAGCGCCTTGAGCTGGGGGATGATCTCGCGGACGACGCTCTCGTCGATGATGGTCTCCAGCGCCACCCAGTCGGGCGAGGCCAGCGGCGACACGGTGGGGTTGCGCAGCGCCGGCAGCGCCTTCAGCAGCTTCGCGAGGGCGGCCTTGGGCGCGTTCAGCTTGAGGCCGACCTTGCTCTCCGCCTCCAGCGCCCCGGTGAGCAGCATGGCGATGGTCTCGATCTTGCGGCGCTTGGCCGGATTCTTCCAGCTCGCCGCGTTCGCGATGAACTTGGTGTTCGTGTACAACAGGGTGTCCACGATCCGCAGCTTGTTCGCCCGGAGCGAGCTGCCGGTTTCGGTGATGTCCACAATGGCGTCGACCAGATCGGGCACCTTCACCTCGGTGGCGCCCCAGGAGAACTCCACCTCGACCTTCACCTTTTTCGCGGCAAAGTAGCGGCGCACGGTGTTCACGAGCTCGGTGGCGACCCGTTTGCCGGCGAGGTCCTCGGCTTTTTGCACCGGCGAGTCTTCCGGCACCGCCAGCACCCAGCGCGATTTCTGCGTCGAGGCCTTGCTGTAGATCAGGTCGCACACCTCCACGACCTTGGATTCGTTCTCCTTGATCCAGTCCTGGCCGGTCAGCCCGCAGTCGAAGAACCCGTGTTCAACGTACCGGCTCATCTCCTGCGCGCGGACCATGCGGCAGTCCAGTTCCGGGTCGTCGATCACCGGCCGGTAGGAACGCGAGCTGACGGTGATCTTGAACCCCGCCTTGGCGAACAGGTTCTTGGTGGATTCCTCAAGGCTGCCTTTCGGCAGACCGACCATGAGCAGCGGAGTTTTCTCAGCCATGCGGCCAAGGGACACAGAGCGTCAAGGGCACTCAAGCACAAACTGGCGGCCGCTCCGACGGCGTGGGGACGCTGCGTCTGATCAAGGGTTTCCGACCGCCCGGCGGATTCTTTTGACAAACCCACCTTGATTTGTAAAAAAGCAGCCTGTCTGCAGTGTTGCTGCACCCACGCGCCAACCCCTATCCCATGACCGAGCCACCCCTGAATCCCACGCCAACCCCTCCCCCGGCTCGATCGGAGCCGAAGCCGCTCATTCTCGTGGTCGAGGACGAGGAGGAACTCGCCAAACTCATCGGCCAGCATCTTGAGGACGGCGGCATGCAGGTGCAGATCTACTACCGCTGCGCTCACGCCTTCCGCTTCCTCAAACGCAATTTCGCCAATCTCATGCTGCTCGACCTCACGCTGCCCGATCAGTCGGGCTTCGCGCTGATGGAGGAGCTCAAAAAGAACGACATCTCGATCCCGACGATTTTTCTCACCGGCAACACGCTGGAGGTGAACAAGGTCAAGGGGCTGGAGATGGGCGGCGACGATTACATCACGAAGCCATTCAGCTACGGGGAGCTGGTCGCCCGCATCCACGCCGTGCTGCGGCGCGCCGAGTCCCGCACCGATTTCAACATCACCAAGAACGTGCGGATCATCGACGAGCCGTTC
>CAZAFS010000320.1:0-4416 GCA_964484165.1 uncultured Opitutaceae bacterium
CCGGTCCGGAGGAACAGCGCGTCGCGCCCGTCCTCCATTTGCGCGGCGAGGTTGGTCGCCGGCAGGATGACCGGTTTGCCCATGGCGAGATACTCGGGCAGCTTTGACGGCAGGCGGTAGTTGTTGAACGGCCCCGCGCGGCCCGGTTGCACCAGCGCGTCGGCCAGCGCCAGCAGCTTGGGCAGCCGGGCCTTTTCGACGAAACCGAGGTCGATGACGATGTCCTTGAACGCGGCGGCGAAATCCGCCTGGAACTCGGGCGAGGTGAAGCCCGTGCGCACGAGGCGCGTGGGCGGGCCGTGCTGGTTGAGCAGGCGCACGGCGGCATAGAGGTCGCGGATCTCGGGTTCGTTGGCGAAGGTCCGGCTGCCGGTGTAGACCAGAACCTTTTCGAATCCGTGCAGGCCGAGCTCGCGGCTCAACGCCGGGTCGCGGGGCTGGGGCTGGTAGAGCGCGAAATCCACCCCGGGCGGCAGGACGTGCACCGCCGGGCCCGCGGGCACGAACCGCCGGAGGGCGTCGACGATCACGGTCACGCCGTCGGCGAGGTGCAGGAGGTTGCGGTAGCGGACGGGATGGGGCAGGCCGATCTGCAGGGCGTCGACGATCTCGGCGTCAAGCCGCCCCCGCAGGTCGTCCAGGGACCGGCCGGTCCAGGTCTCGATCAGGAATTCCTCGTTGTCCTCGAGATGGACGACCAGCCGCGCCCGGGCGCCGCTTTGATAGGCCAGCACGAACTTGCGCACGCCTTCCCGCGGCGTCCAGGCGTGGATCAGGTCCGCGGGCCGGCCGTCGGGAAAGAAGGCGGGCTTGTGCAGCACCTCCGCGTAAGTCGCGGGCGTGAACAGCGGATCGCGGATCGCGCCGAAGGAATCCTTGCCGCCGGGGACGGCGACGACGCAGGCGTGGCCGCGCAGGCTCAGCGCATTCGCAAAGCCTGCGATATGGTTGAGGCTGTTCGTCGTGAAGTCACCGTAGTTGACGAAGAGGATGTTCACGCGACAACGGGGGAGATCGGGCGCCCGGCGGGCCGCCGGAGGTCAGTAAGGTGGCAGCTCGGCCGCGGCCCGCTGCACGTCCCGCGATCGCGGCTCCGGCAGGTTGACGAAGCCGCCGCGGTACTTGTAGACCACGGCGTCCCACGGCGACGCGCCGCGGACGCTGCGATTGGGGGCGAGGCTCCATTCCATGATGGCTTCAGCCATGACACAGGGGTCCTTGATCGGCAAATCGCCGAAGGTGCGCTCGCGCACCTCCAGCTGGGATTCATCCCTGGCCTGCATGCGTCCGCGGAACCATTGCAGCACGGCGGCGTCCGCCATCGCCGAATCACCGGCGGCGTAGGCCTGGAGGTAGTCCTGCAGGGTGCGCTGCGATGCCTCGAGGCGGCCGGCGCCGGCGAGCAGCTCGATGAGCTTCAGCCGGCATTGCCGCTGGGTTTCGCCGCTCAGCTGCGCCGCGGCCGGGTAGGCGGCGAGTTCGTCGAATTTCTCGAAGGCGGCCAGGTAGTCGAGGTAGGCGAGATGGACGCTGGTGAGGTCGGTCAGGTTGGCGGCCGCGGCGATGCGGCGCGCGGCGGCCAGATCGCCGAGCGCCGCCCGGTAGTCCGCGAGCTGGCGGGAGGCCTCGCGGTTGCCGCGCGGGAAAAACTCGCGGGCCACCGCGTCCACGTCATCACGCACCTCGGGATTCTCGACGGAGCCGCCCTGGAGCGTGACGTTCTTCAGCGGCAGCCGCAGCGCGGCGGCGCGCTGGATCTTGAGCTCGCGCTGGATCATCCCGGAGAGGACGGCGAGCCGCACGGGCTCCTGCGGGTGCTCATCGAGGAAGGCGGCGATGGCGGTGCGCGGCACGCCGCGGATGGCCATCGCCTCACCTTGGACGGGGTAGAGGACGGCCAGCTCGGCGGGGGTCGCGATGGTGAGCAGGTCGTTGACGACCTTGGTCTGGTTGAACCGCGCCGCGATGCGGAACACGTTGGACAGGAGCAGGGGGCGGTACTGCGGCAGGATGGGGAAGATGAGGGCCTCGGACCAACGCTGCTGGCGGGCCAGGACCTCGATGATGCGGGCAAACGCCGCCAGGCGCACATCGTCCCAGCGCGACTCGTCCACGTTGTACAGGAAGATGGCGCAGTTGACGGCGTCGAACGCGCCCAGGCGTTTGACCTCGAGCCACGGCAGCACGCGCAGCCGGAAGTAGCCGGGTTCGTACGGACCGAGCTTCAGTTCGCCTGCCTTCAGGCGCTGGCCGACCGGCGTGGCAGGGTAGACCCGGAGGATGCGCTCGACGTTGGATTGGGCGCGCTTCCAGTAGAACTGCATGTAGGCGTAGGAATAGTCATTTTCCGTCACCCGGTTGACGTAGTCGTTGCCCCGCCGGTAAAGCCGGTCGGCTTCCGCGACGTCGGCGGCGTGGCGGGCGGCCTTGTCCGAGGCCGCGCAGGCGGCCAACCCGGCGCACAGAGCAAGAGTCAAAACGGGCAGCAGGCGTGTCCGAAATGGCATGGCGGAGAATAAAAGCGGCAGACCCGCCAAAATGCGCGAGTCTGCCGGGGAGGTAAATGCTTATTTTATTCCGCGCCCGCCCGCCGGGTGGAACCGGCGGCGGCGGGCAGCGCGTCACAGCTTGTAGCCGACGTCGGCCGCGTCCTTGGCGAACATCTTGACGGTGTCGAGCGAAAGCGCCCCGAGGTCCATGCCGAGCAGCTTGGCCGCCTTGCCGAGGATGTCGTGGGGCACGGTCACAATGTGGCAGCCGCTTTCCTCGGCCTGGAGGATGTTGAGCACCTCACGCACGCTGGCCCAGAGCAGCTCGGCCTTGGGCTGGCCCTCGAGCAGCGCCCGGCTGGCGCGCATCAGCGGCACCGGATCGCGGCCGGTGTCGGCGATGCGCCCGGCGAAGACGGAGACGACGGCCGGCACCGCGGGGTTGAGCGCGGCGGCGACGTCGCGGACCTGGCCCAGGGTGAGGATCGCGGTGATGTTGAGCTGCACCTTCTGCGCCGCGAGTTCGCGGACCAGCGGGAGGGAGGATTCGCCGCGCGAATTGGTGATGGGGATCTTGACGTAGACGTTCCGGGCGAAGGCCGCGAGCTTGAGCGCCTGGCGCTTCATCTCCGGGAATTCGTCGGAAAAGACCTCGAGGGAGATGGGCTTGGCCGTGACGGTCTGGAGGATGTCCTTGGCGAAGGCCTCGTAATCCTTGATGCCGGCCTTCTTCATCAAGGAGGGGTTGGTGGTGAGGCCCTTGATGTACGGCTTGGCGTAAAGATCGAGAATGCCGGCCTTGTCCGCGCCGTCGGCGTAAATCTGGATCTTGAGGGCGTTGAGGGAGATCATGATGGGGCGTAATGAGCGCAGCGTTCAGCGAGGTGCAAGAAGATAGTGGGAAAGCAGGGGAGGACGGAATGGGGGAATAGGGGAGTGAGGGAGTGAGGAGATCAGGGGACGGACTGCGGCCTAACTTTCACTTTCACTCTCACCCTCACGGTTTCTTCAGAATGATGTCCACGGCCGCGGCGAAACTGCGGACGGTGAAGTCGGGCGGGGCGCGCAGGATCTCGTGGTAGCCGCAGTCGATGAACACGGTGCGGCAGCCGGCGTTCCGGCCGCAGTCCACGTCGCGCCAGCGGTCGCCGACCATCCAGGAGCGGGCGAGATCGAGGCCCAGGTCGCGGGCGGCGCGCAGCAGCAGGCCGGGGGCGGGCTTGCGATACTGCGAGGGCGGGGTCTCGGCGCCGGTGTCGTAGCTGACCTCGACGCGCTCGAGCGGGAGCAGCGCGCCCAGCCGGGCGTGGATCGCCTCGACCATGGCCCGGGACTGCGTGCCGCGGCCGACATCGGGCTGGTTGGTGGCCACGACCAGCACGTAGCCGGCGGCCTTCAAGCGCGCGCAGCCCTCGACGACGCCGGGCAGCAACTGCAGTTCCCCGGCCGTCGCCGGCGGGTAGGGCCTGCCCTCGCGCACGACGGCGGCGTTGAGGGTGCCGTCACGGTCCAGGAACACGGCCGGCCGGAGCAGCGGCATGGCGGGGCGGCGTGACTACGGCTTCGCCCCGGTGACGCTTTCCCACTTGGTCTGGTTCACCTTGAGGTCGGGGTGGGAGACGAACAGGTGCCAGAGAACGGCCTGGAAGGCCTCGGAGTGCGGCGTGACGTTGTTGGGGTTCACCGTGGGCACGATGACGCAGGCGTTGGCGACCTTGGCGGTGTAGCCGCCGTCCTTGCCCACGAGGCCGATGATATGCGCGCCCACCTGCTTGGCCAGTTGCATGGCCATGACCAGGTTGGGCGAGACGTTCTTCTCCAGGTTGCCGCCGCCGACCGAGAGGATCAGCAACGCATCCTTGGCATTGAGGCGGCTGCCGCGCAGCCACTCGACGAAGACGCTGGGCCAGCCGTCGTCGTTGGTGCG
>CAZAFS010000321.1:0-4395 GCA_964484165.1 uncultured Opitutaceae bacterium
TCGAGGCCGGGGATTTTGCCGAACTCGGTCGCTGGCTCCACCAGGCCGACTGCCCCGTGGCCGCCGTGCTCGAGGGCGGCTACAGCCCGGAGTTGCCGCAGTTGATCGACGGGTTTCTCAGCGCGTGGGCCTGAACCGCCCCGCCCAGCAATTTCGTCTGTTCAATCCCCCACCGCCGGCGCAAGCTCGGCCCTTCTCCACGACCTCCGCTTTGAACGCCCCGCCCGCCTACACGTTCATCGACCAAGCCGCGCAATTCGCGCCGTTCCTCGCCGCGCTCGACCGGGTCCCCGAGGTCGCGCTCGACACCGAGGCGGACAATCTCTTCCGCTACCGCACCCGGGTCTGCCTGCTGCAGCTCATGGCCGGGCGGGAGATTTTCCTGGTTGATCTCCTCGCGCCGCTACCCCTGGCCGAACTCTGGCCGCGGCTCGCCAGCAAGCACCTGGTCATGCACGGCAGCGACTTCGACCTGCGCCTGCTGCACGACCTCTGCGGCTTCGCCGCGCACAGCCTGTTCGACACGATGATGGCCGCGCAGTTGCTCAACCTGCCCCGCATCGGCCTCGCCCCGCTCCTCGAGCATCATTTCGGGGTGAAGCTGGCCAAGGAGGGGCAGAAGGCCAACTGGTCCCGGCGCCCGCTGCCGCCGAAGCTCATCGATTATGCCGCGCTGGATGTCCTCCACCTGCCGGCGCTGCGTGACATCCTCCGCCGCGAACTCGAGCAGCGCGGCCGGCTGGGCTGGCAGGAGCAGCGCTGCCGGTGGCAGATCGAAAGCGCCCGGACCGGCTTCCCGCAAAACGACGAGCACGCCTGGCGGATCGGCCGCTCCGAGCGGCTCGGCCCGCAAGGCCAGTGCGTGCTCTGGGCCGTGTGGCACTGGCGCGAGGAGACGGCCCGCCGGCACGACCAGCCGCCATTTAAGATCACCGGCAACGACCTGTTGATTGAGATCGCCGCGCGCGCCGACGCCGGCCTCCCCGAGGAAGCCATCCTCGCCGTCAACCTCGGCAAACGCCACGGCCGGATCATCGCCAGCCTCACCGAGGCGGTGCGCACCGGCCTCGCCAAGAACCCCGCCACGCTGCCGCGCCGGCGCCGCGACCGCGCGCCCGGCACGGGGCCGTTGAATGCCGCCGAACTCGCGTTGCAGGACCGGCTCAAGGCCGATCGCGACCGCGTGGCACAGCAGCTCAACCTCGATCCCACGCTCATCGCCAACCGCTCCCAGCTCGCCCAGATCGCCCGCGAACCGGAGCGTCTCGACGAGGTCCTGCTGCCTTGGCAGGCCGACCTGCTGCGCCATGAGCCGGCGCTCGCCAACGGCGGCGGGGCGCCGGCCTGAGCCCGGGCCGGCCGCCGCCGGGTTTCCTTTCTGCTTTGCGCAGCCGCGGATTTGCGCGAGCCTGACGCCGTGTCCGCCGATTCCGCCAACATCGCGCGCCATCTGCCGCTGATGGCCGCGCGCCAGCCCGGACGCCCCGCCGTCAAGGTCCCCCGCGGCCGGACCGCCGGCGGCGACATCGACTACCTCACGCTCACCTTTGCGGAACTGGACGCCGAGGTGGACGCCTGGTGCGCGCGGCTCGCGGCCCGGGGTGTGCGGGCGGGAGATCGCACGCTGGTCATGGTGCGGCAGGGTCTGCCGCTCATCGCCTCCGCCTTCGCGCTCTTCAAGCTCGGCGGCGTGCCGGTGGTCATCGATCCCGGCATGGGCCTGCGTCACTTCCTCGCGTGCGTGGCGCGCTCCCGCCCCCGCGTGCTGCTCGGCGTCCCGTTCGCGCAGCTCGCGAGCCGCATTTTCCGCCGGTCCTTCCGGACCGTCGAAATCCGGGTCACCGCGAGCCGTTCCATGACCGCCCGGCTCGGACCGAAACGGGAAATCGGATACCGGATACCGGAGAGCGACCATCCGACAACGGAAAACGAAAAAAGGACGCTGGATGAACTTTCCGGTCTCCGGTCTCCGCTTTCCCGTATCCGGCACAGCCGCGCCACCGATCTTGCGGCCGTGCTCTTCACCAGTGGCTCCACCGGCGCGCCCAAAGGCGTCTGCTATGAACACGGCATGTTTGACGCCCAGGTGCGGCTGATCCGCGACACTTACGGCATTGAGCCCGGCGAGATCGACCTGCCGATGTTGCCCCTCTTTGCCCTGTTCGACCCGGCCCTCGGCATGACCGCGGTCGTGCCGGAACTCGACCCCAGCCGACCCGCCGCCGTCGACCCGGCCAAAATCGTCCAGGCCATCCGGCAGGAAAAGATCACCACTTCCTTCGGTTCGCCCACGCTCTGGCGGAAGATCGCCGACCATTGCCTGGCCCGCGGCCTGACCCTGCCGACGATGCGCCGCGTGTTGTGCGCCGGCGCCCCGGTGCCGGCGTCACTCTGGACGGATGCTTCGCGGCTGCTGCCGCAGGGCCGCCTCCACAGCCCGTATGGCGCCACGGAAGTCCTGCCGGTCAGCACCGTGGCCGCCGACGAGATTGATCCCGCCTCGGTGCGGGGCGCGCTCGTCGGCCGTCCGCTGCGCGACAACCAGGTAAAGATCATCGCCATCACCGAGGGCCCGATCGGCACCCTGGCGGAGGCGCGGGAGCTGCCCGCGGGCCAAACCGGCGAAATCATCGTCACCGGACCGACTGTCACCCGGGAATACGACCAACTGCCCGAAGCGACGCTTCGGGCAAAAATCCAAACCCAAAACACCAAATTCCAAAGAGAAGCCAGCGCCGAGGACTCAATTGGAACTTGGAACTTGGAACTTGGAACTTCCGCGCCGCCACGCGGCGCGGTCTGGCACAGAATGGGCGACGCAGGTTTTATTGATTCGGCCGGCTGCCTTTGGTTCTGCGGTCGAGTGGCCGAACGCGTGGAAACCGCGGCCGGTTTGATGTTCACTGAACCCTGCGAGCAGGTCTTCCGGGCTCATCCGGCGGTGGCGCGCTGCGCGCTGATCGGCCTCGGTCCCCGCGGACGCCAGAAGCCGGCCCTGGTCGTGCAGCCAGTCCGGCGCAGCCCAAGGATCGATCGGACCCTTCTGGCCGGCGAATTGCGCGAATTGGGCCGGCAGCACCCGCACACGGCCGGCATCCGGCGGTTTTACTTTCATCCGCGATTTCCGGTGGATGTGCGCCACAACGCCAAGATCCACCGGCTGGCGCTGGCCCGCTGGGCGGCCACGGCGACCGCCGTGGAAGTATCAAGTGACAAGTAACAAGTGACAAGAGGCCGCGGGCATATTAGCGCTTCCCTGTCTTGGTACTTGATACTTGTGACTTGAAACTTGGCCCTGCCTTGGTGACCGGCGGCACGGGCTTCCTCGGCCGGCACTTGGTTGAGCGCCTGCTGGCCGAGGGGCGCCAAGTCGCGGTGCTGGCGCGCCGGCCCGCGCCGGACTTGGAAAAACGCGGCGTGCGCTTCATCGGCGCAAACCTGGATGATCCCAATGCCGTCCGGGCGGCGTGCCGGGATGTGGAGACGGTGTTTCACGTCGCAGCGAAAGTCGGCGTCTGGGGGCGTTATGCCGAGTTCCATGCCACCAACGTGCTGGGCACCGCCGCGGTCATTGACGGCTGCCACGCATACGGGGTGCGGCGCCTCATCTACACCAGCACCCCGAGCGTCGTCTACAACGGCCGCAACCTCGCCGGGGTGAACGAATCGCTTCCGCTCACGACCGATTGCCCCAGTCCATACCCGCTCACCAAGGCCCTCGCCGAGCGCGCGGTGCTGGAGGCGAACTCGTCGGCGCTCCGCACGATCGCGCTGCGGCCCCATCTCATCTGGGGCGCCGGCGACCCCCACCTGGTGCCGCGGCTCGTGGCGCGGGCGCGGTCCGGCCGGCTGCGCATCGTCGGCACCGGGCGCAACCGCGTGGATCTCACGCATGTCGCCAACGCGGTCGAAGCGCATCTCATGGCTGAGCTGGCGCTCAGCAAACCCCAAAATCCAAATCTCAAATTCCAAGAAGCGCCGCCCGCGGCCGGCCGGGCCTACTTCATCACCGATGGCGAACCGGTCGTGTTGTGGGACTGGATCAACGAGCTGCTGCGCGCTCTCGGAATTCCGCCGGTGACCCAGCGCCTGTCGCTCGGGACCGCCACCGCGGTTGGCTTCGCGTGCGAGATCCTCTGGCGCCTGCTGTCACTGCCAGGGGAGCCACCGATGACGCGCTTCGTGGCGAAGGAATTGGCCACCGACCACTGGTTCGACATCGGCGCCGCGCGGCGCGACCTCGGCTACGCGCCCCGCACCTCGCCAGCCGATGGTCTGGCGGAACTTGTCGCGAGCCTGAAGTTCAGGGTTTGAGACTCCGCTGGCGCACGGCCTCGAACAGCGCGATGATCGCGGCCATGGCCACATTGAGCGAGTCAGCCTGGCCGGCCATGG
>CAZAFS010000322.1:0-4389 GCA_964484165.1 uncultured Opitutaceae bacterium
ATGTAGCGGTCGATGCCCTTGAGGACGTTGTAGCCCTGCTTGAACGGGCCGCCGGAGATGGCGCAGGCGCCCATGGCGATGCAGTATTTGGGCTCGGGCATCTGGTTCCACAGGCGCACGACCTGCGGGGCCATTTTCTTGGTGACCGTGCCGGACACGATCAGGAGGTCGGCCTGGCGCGGCGAGGGCCGGAAGATCTCGGATCCGAAGCGGGCGATGTCGAACCGGGCCATGGAGGACGCGATCATCTCAATGGCGCAGCAGGCGAGTCCGAACTGCAGCGGCCAGACGGAGCGGCTGCGGCCCCAGTTGGCCAGTTCCTCGAGGCTGGTCAGGAGAATGCCGTGGCGGCGGAGCTCGGCGCGTTCCTCGGGCGTGACGCTCATGGGATCAATGCCATTCGAGATGGCCGCGGTGCCAGGCCCAGACCAATCCCTCCGCCAGCAGCAGAACGAAAACCAGCATGGCCAGCAGAGCCCCGACGGGCAGGCCGGTGAAGGCGACAGCGAAAGGCAGCAGAAACATGACTTCGACGTCAAAGATCAGAAAGACGATGGCATAGAGGTAGTAGTGCGCCTTGAATTGGATCCACGAGTCGCCGGTGGGCTCGACCCCGCATTCATATACGGCGTTCTTGAGCACGCCGGGTTTGGGTGGCTGGTAGAACCTGGCCCACAGTCGGGCCAGCCCCAGCAACACGAGTGGAAAAGCCACTGCGATCCCCAGGAACAGGGCGAGGAATGCGTAGGGATGCGGGATCATGGCGGGAAGAACGCGTCCGGGGGGACGGCTCCAATCGCATCAAGCGGTGACATTTGCAGTGACATGGTTCCAATTCAACGCCCAACCGCACCTGCTGCCGGGGCGGTATACCAATGATGCATAAGCGCTTTCTGGCAAAAGGCGTGCGCAGTTTTTTGGCGGAATGGACCGCCCTGATCCCGCGGGTGGCGGGCTCCGCCTCAATCCAGCCAAACCAGGATGACGGGCAGCGCGCAAGTGGCGCGCCGGCGCGATCACGCAGGCCAACCGCCCGCCCGCCCGCATTCCGCCGGACCAGCCGTCTCCTTCCAGGCGCCGCATCGCCGCGGCGATGCGCCGTTCACTTTCCGCGCCCCACCGCGACCGGCCGCGCCTCAGGCAGAACCTGGCGCAGGCCATTCAACAACGTCCCCATGGCGTAGGGCTTGGTCAGCCGCAAATCCGTCAGCTCATCCCCGGGCTGCACGGCGCCATCCGATCCGCTGACGGTGATGATGCGCACCCGGGGGTTGATCGCCCGCAGCGCCTTGATGGTGGTGTTGCCGTCCATGACCGGCATGTTCAGATCCACGACCGCCACGGCGATCTCCGCGCCATGCTGCTCGAAGATCTTGACGGCTTCCACTCCATCGGCGGCCGTGTATACGGCATAGCCAAAGTCTTCCAGCAGGCGGCGGGTGACGTCACGGAAGAATTCCTCATCGTCGACCACCAGGACGCGCTCGCCGGAGCCCCGCGTGTTCTCCACCCCTTGTTCCTCGGCCGGCGCCGCGACCCCGGTTTCCTTGACCGGAAAATACACGTGGAAGGTCGTGCCCTTGCCGAACTGGGTGGAAAGCGTGACGACGCCACCGCAGGTCTTGAGAATGGAGCGCACGGTGGACAACCCGAGGCCCGTGCCCTCGCCTATCGGCTTGGTGGTGAAGAAAGGATCGAAAATGCGGCTCTCAATTTCGGGCGCGATACCCGTGCCGGTGTCGGAGACCCCGAGTATGACATACTCGCCGGCCGCGGCCCCGGGAATGGTTCGGGCGGCCGCCTCGTCGAGCGTGACGTTGCCGGCCGTGATCATGAGTTCGCCGCCCTTGGGCATGGCGTCGCGGGCGTTGACGCAAAGGTTGAGCAGCACCTGGTAGATCTGCGTCGGATTGGCGCTCAGCCGGCGCAGGTCCGGCGCGACCTCGATGCGGACCAGGATACCCTTGGAGAAAGTGCGGTCGATGAACCGTCCGAGCTCCTTAACCAGGCTCGCGAGATCCACGGTCTCGCGGGTGTCATTCAAACCGCGCGAAAAGGACAGCATCTGGCCGACCAAGCTGGCCCCGCGCCCGGCGCTCGTCGCCACCACATCCAGCAGCGCCCGGTTTTCCTCCGAGCCGATGCGGAGCTTGAGCAGATCGACGGAAATGACGATCGGCGCGAGCACGTTGTTGAGGTCGTGGGCGATGCCGCTGGCGAGCATCCCGATGCTGGCCACCCGCTGGGCGTGCAGAAACTGGTGCTCCAAGCGTTTCTGCTCAGTGATGTCGCGCCCCGTCGCCAGGAGTCCAACGATCGCGGATTCCGTCTGCTTGGGCTCCGGCATGCGCCGGAACGTCCATTGGCGCCACGAGCTGCCGCCCGCCGTCGGCGTCTCATGCTGGCAGGTCTGCGGCTCCTCCGTGGTGGCGGCCCGGTGCAGCGCCAGCCGGACCGCATCGCGGGCCCCGGGCGGAACAAGGTCGAGAAACGGCCGGCCGACCATCCCGCCCTCGGCGCAACCCTGATCGCGGGCCAGCGTCGCGTTGGCGTAGGCGATGCGCCCCATGGCATCGAGCGCGCAAATCCAATCTCCCAGCACGTCGAGGACCTCTCCCGCCAAGGTTCCGAGCGCCACCGAGCCGGCCGTTCCACTCGCCGGCCGGCGCAGCAGCCTCGCCAACCGGCGCCATGGCCGGCCCAACGCGGAGGCGCGCGCGATAGGACCAGCCGAATCGACATGGCTGGCCATGTCGGCCACGTGATATCGATCTGCAAAGATAGACGACGGAGGTTCGTGCACGGGAAAGCAGCTTGCATTAAGACACATTCACTCCGCTTTTACGGGCGCGTTGAACACTCAATTTTGGGTAGGGTGGACAGCGGGGTAATGGGTCGGTATCGGGCCCCGGCCCGGACCGTAGCCCTCCCCGCGGATCCGAGGGGCGCCCTGCCACGCGAAATCGAGTGGGCGCTGGCCGCGGCGGCACCCGCCCGCTCCCATCTCGGGTGCCCGGGCCGGCGACGGATTTGGCCGGCCGGGGATTTGCAGCCGGACCCGCACCTACCAGAAGAAGAATTCCAACTTGGGCTCCAGGTAGCCCAAGGTCGGCAGCTCGAGCGCGACCCGCCACACCGTGGCATAGCGCGACCACGGCCCCACGATGGGACCGTCAAAAATGGTCTTGGGCGGCGCGATGGGCCGGCGCGGATGCGCCCGCAGGCGCTCCTGGAACAGCGCGTGTCCCTCCGGCAGCGAGAAATAGATCAGGCGCCGCTCGAAGATGTCTTTCACCTCGAGGAGATCGTAGGCGGTGAAACTCGGGTGGGTCGCGCGAAAGGTGCGGAGGACGAATTCGTTCCGGCAGAGCTCAATGGAGGCGCGCTGGCAGGCACTGCCGAAATCGCTGCCGGCGGCGTGCCCGTAGCTGAAGAAGTCGCCCGGCATGCATCGTTTGAACAGGATGACCATCACGCCCCGGCCGAGCGGATGGTCGATCTGCACGGCGGTGACATCCGTCCAGCCGGTGGGCCGGAGCTGCGCCGCGAGGCGGCCCTCCCACCACGCGATCACGCAGAAGCGTTCCAGCGCCTCCCAATAGGCCTTTTTCTGGCACTGGCTCGCCAGCAGGCCGGGAAACGCGGCCATGCCGTTGGAGGAGGCGTCGCGATCGAAACCGTAGAGATCGCGGTCGAAGTCGTTGACCTTGACGTGAAACGCCCAGCGTTCGAGGGACTCGGAGATGGCCATGTAGCGGGCCACCATCGCGCTGGGGTTGGTGCCGGTGCCGTCGGCGTTGCTGTAGAGGGTGAGCTGCGGGCGCGCCTTGCCTGTCAAATGGGGCGCGAGATAGGCGTTGGCCTGGAAACAGCGGTGGCCCAGAACGGGAAACTCACTGAACTCGATGCGGGTGATGGGCCCGCCCTGTTCCGTGAAGATGCGCCGGTAGCGCCAGGGAGCCAGATTCAGCATGGTATTCTGCTTACCTGACGCACCACCGGCGCGCAAGACCGGGTCGCGACCCCAGCGTCGCGGCGCCAAACCCTGCGAGGGACCGCGGTGTCAGGATAATCGGGAAACGGCCGGACCGGCGAGTTCATCATCGGCCACGCCGCCGTATCGGCCGCCAAAGAACACCGGATCGAACGACTCGGCCGCCGTCACGAAGCCCAAGACCAGCAAAAGGCTGGCGACGAGTCCAAAAAAGATGCGTTGGGTCGGAGTCATGGTCGGAGTTTAGTGCTCGCCGATGCAAGCCGGACTCGGCGGAACATCGTTAACCTGCTGCACGTGGGAGTTCGTTGCGACAACATCGAACGACCCGGCGGCTCTGGCGAGACCAGCGCTAAGCAGCAGGCTGGTGATAATGGCGAAGAGGAGGTGTTTGA
>CAZAFS010000323.1:0-4372 GCA_964484165.1 uncultured Opitutaceae bacterium
GTGGTGCTGGCCCGGCGGCATTTCGCCGACCCGCTCACCGCCGTGCCGTGCGCCATTTCCAGCGTGTTTCACTCGGTCATCGGCAGCCTGCTGGCGGGCTACTGGCGGCTGCGCCGCCGGCCGGATTGACCGGCGCCCCGGGCCGGCGGCCCGCAACCAAGGCTCGCCGCATGCCTCGGGCGGCACTAAGCATTCCCTCATTGCCCACTGCCATGCCTTCCTTCACCGACGCCACCACCACGCTCGCCGACCTCAAGCACCGCGTGCTCGCCTTTGCCCGCGAGCGCGACTGGGAGCAGTTTCACTCGCCGAAGAACCTCAGCATGGCGCTGGCCGCCGAGGCCGGGGAGCTGATGGAGCATTTCCTCTGGACCGAACACGCCGCGTCGCGCGGCCGGGCGCAGGAGCCGGTCCGGCGGAGCGAAATCGAGGACGAGATCGCCGATGTGGTGATCTATGCGCTGGAGTTTGCGAATATCGCCGGCATCGACCTGGCCGCAGCGATCCAGGCCAAGCTGGCGGCCAACGCCAAGAAATATCCGGTGGAGAAAGCCCGCGGCCGGTCGGACAAATACACGGAATTATGAGGGAATGAGGGTGTAGGGGAGTGAGGGAGTGGGGGAGGAAGGGAATGAGGGAGTCGGCCAGACGTCAGAAGCCCGAGGCCAGCTTGCCGCGCCGAAGCGCTAGGGCGGAGGCCAGAGGCCGGAAGCCAGAGCCTCTAAACCTTACTCCTTAAACCTCAAACAGCCCTCACCCTTGCCGCCCGCAACTGCACACGCCGCCGCAGCCGCATCCGCCGCCCCCGCGGGTCACCTGCGGACGGGTCGCGCCCTTGTCGCCCAGTCCCATCAGCCCGAAACCGCCCGAAATGATGCGCCGCACGGGTTCACCCGTGTCGGGACGCCGCGTGAGCGGCGCGTCCTTCATGCTCTGGACGACCTCGAAGCGCGCGGGCGGCCGGTCCGGCTGCTGCGGGATGGTTTCGTAAACGTAGGTGGCCATGGGCAGGTGAGAGTGAAGGTGAAAAGTGAAAGTGGTCAAGAAGGCCGGTCGTCCGGCCGCCCACTTTCACTTTCACCCTCACTTTTCACTCAGAGGGTGTCCCCGTTCCAGCCCCACAGGTTGGACGGCACGTCGGCGAAGTTCAGGAACACGCGGTCGATGGGGATGCCGAGGTGTTCGTTGACGAGGCTGCTGAGCACCTGGCTGAGCCGCTTGGACTTTGCCGCGGGCAGGCCGATGCCTTTCAGCTCGATGAACGCCGCGGGATCGTCGCTGCCGGCGAACGCCATGGGCGTGTCGGGTTGCAGCGCCACCATGACGTACTCCTCCGGCTTGCCCAGTTCCGTGGCGACGAGCAGGGACGCCTGCTTGAGCATGGTGCGTTCGGCTTTCTCGTTGAGGGGAAGGTTGGTCTGGATTCTGAGGTATGGCATGGCGGATCCTCCAATTGAGGGTTGAACGACCTCCAACGGTTCCTCCGACAGTCATCAGTATGATTGGTTCGCCCCAGTCTGTCGAATCCAAAGCCCGCCGCATGGTGGATCCGTTTGCCTGAAATGGGCGGCAACTGCAGGTCGGGTTTCGTTCCCGGCAGGGGGAGGTCGATGGCTTCAGTCTCGGGCAAAAAGCCCGATCTGCACCGGCTGACCCAGCGCCGCCGGCAGCCCGCCGCTCCGCCGGGGAACGCTTGCGGCGCGGCCCGGGGTTTGTTCACTCGGGGCAACGTTTCCCGCCATGGCCCTGAGCAAGAACAAAGCCCTGCATAACTTCTATATTCTGCCCTGCTGCCTGCTGCTGCTGAACCTGGTCAACTGCGTCATCAGCTACAAGGCGGGCGTGATCGGCGATCCCTTCCTGCGCACGGGCGTGGTCATGCTGCTGGTGCTGTTTGGCAGCTCGCTGACGGCGTTCGTGGTGGCGCCCGCCTTGGTCGTCGCCGTGCGCTGGCTGCACCAATCGAGCCGCCAGAAGGCGGGCGGACTGGGCGAGGTGCTGTTTTTCGTCGGCCTCGGCGTCGTGGTGTTCTGGCTCTACTACCGGCTGAGCCTCCACGGCACCGCCGCCATCGTGCCGCCAATGTGGCGCAATTGAGCGGCGACCGGACGCGGCGGCCCTGGATTCGAACCTCACAAGCGGTAGTAGGTCCGCAGGTAACGCGCCACGCCATCGTCGTCGTTGCTCGTGGTTCGATGGGTGGCCAACCTCCGGACGGACGGAGGCGCGTTGGCCATCGCGACGGAATGGGCGCAGGCGGCGAAGAGGTCGGCGTCGTTGTGGTCGTCACCAAAACAGATCACATCGTCCATCCGCCGCCCCAGCCGGTGCACGATGATCCGCACGGCGGCCGCCTTGCTGGTGCCGGCCGGCATGATCTGCGCGAGCGTGCCCCCGTCGGTGACCACCATCCGGCAGCCGGCGGGCAAGGCGTTTCGCAGCCGCGCCGCCAACCGCGCATCGACCAGGTCGATCACGATCTTGAGGACGCCGGTCGTCGGCAGCATCGCGCTGTCGACCTCCCGTTCCGCCTCCGCCGGCCAATGGCGACCGAAATGTCGGGTGACAAACAATTGGTCCTGATACTCGCACCCGATCGGCGCCGCCGGGCAGGCGGCTCTGGCCGTTTCGGCGAGGCCCCGCAGGGCGTCGGGTGCCAAGGTCCATTCCTGAACGAGGCGGTCCCGATGCCAGATCTGGCTCCCGTTGTAGAGCACCACCCAGTCGCCCAGCAAGGTCGCGGGGAGCAGCGGCCGCACGGCCCGGCGCGGACGAGCAGTGGCAATGATCAGAATGACGCCCCGCCTCCGGAGTTGCTGCAGCAATCCTGCGCTCGCGTCCGATACGGTCTTATCCGAGCGCAGCAGCGTGCCATCAAGATCGAGAACCACCACCGAACACGGAGGCATGACGCAGAATTGACCGGTCGGCGCGGACAGGCAAGCCGGTGCAGTCGAGGCGCCTGGGTCAGGCCTTCGGCCGGAACGCCTTCATCGCCGCCTCATTGGTTTCCAGCCGCGGGCCGCCGGCGAGATCGAGGCAATAGGGAATGGCGGGAAACACTGCGGCCAGGTTTTCCCGGATGGCCTTGGGCCGCCCCGGCAGATTGACGATCAAGGTCCGGCCCCGGAGGCCGGCGGTCTGGCGCGACAGAATGGCGGTGGGCACGAATTTGAGCGATTCGGCGCGCATCAGTTCGCCGAAGCCCGGCAGGAGCTTGTGGCACACCGCGGCCGTGGCCTCGGGTGTCACGTCGCGCGGGGCGGGACCGGTGCCGCCGGTCGTGACCACCAGCGCGCAACCGGCCTCGTCGGCCATGCGGCGGAGCTCGGCCTCAATCACCGGCTGCTCGTCCGGCACGATCTTGTAGTCCACCTCGAACGGCGTGGCGAGCCACTCGCGCAGCAGGGCCACCACCGCCCGGCCGGGCGTGTCCTCGTAGGCGCCGGCGCTGGCGCGGTCGGAGACATTGATGACGCCGATCTTGATCATGGCGGACTGAACCACGGATGACACGGATGAGCACGGATAAGACGAGCCTTAATCTGGGCTAATCCGTGCCATCCGTGGTAAAAAAAGATTTGCGGAGTTCTTCGGGCGTACGGCCCTGGGCGCGCAGCGTCCGCAGGCTGAGGGCGTCGTGACGTTTGGCCAGGCGGGCGCCCTGGTCGTCGGTCAGCAGCGGGCAATGCCAGAAGGCCGGCGGCGCGAGCCCCAGCGCCGCGTAGAGCAGGAGTTGGCGGAAGGTGGAGAGCAGGAGGTCGGCGCCGCGCACGACCTCGGTGATGCGCATCGCGGCGTCGTCGACCACGCAGGCGAGCTGGTAGGCGGGCGTGTCGTCCTTGCGCCACACGATGAAATCGCCGAAGTGCACGCCGGCCGTCGCCGCTTGCGGCCCGCAATGGCCGTCGTTGAAGGCGAGCGTCGCGCCGTCCGGCACGCGGAAGCGCCAGTTCGCGCCGGGGCGTTGCCTAAACCGACGGGTCTGCCCGCCGAAGCCGTGGCGAAGGAGGGGCCGGCACGTGCCCGGATAGATCGGTTCGTCCGGCGCCCAAGCCTCGCCCGGCGCGGCCTCGTGCGGCGCTCCGGCGGCCTCCTGCACGTCGCGGCGGGAGCAGGTGCAGGGATAGATCGCCCCGGCGGCGCGCAGCTTCTCATACGCGGCCAGGTAATGGTTGCGCCGCGCGCTCTGGCGGTAGGGTCCGAGCGGCCCGCCCACGTCCGGTCCCTCCTGCCAGACGAAGCCGAACCACCGCAGATCCTCCAGCATCGCCGCGGCGAAATCCTCCCGGCTGCGGGCCGCGTCGAGATCCTCGTCCCGCAACACCAGCCCGCCGCCGGCGGCGCGGGCCCGCTGCTGGGCGGTCCAGAA
>CAZAFS010000324.1:0-4371 GCA_964484165.1 uncultured Opitutaceae bacterium
CCCATGAGTTCCGCCTCCCATTACGACGTCGCCATCATCGGCGCCGGCATGTCGGGGCTCGCCGCCGGCATCCGCCTGGCGCACTTCGGCCGGCGGGTCTGCATTTTCGAGCGGCACTACGCCCCGGGCGGCTTGAACAGCTTCTACAGCATCGACGGCCGCAAGTTCGACGTCGGCCTGCACGCGATGACCAATTACGTGCCGCGGAGCGCCCGGGGCACGCCGCTCAGCCGGCTGCTGCGCCAGCTGCGCATCGATCGGGACGAGCTGGACCTCTGTCCGCAGCTGCAATCGCGCGTGACGTTCGGCCCGCACGGGGAGCACGTCCTGCGTTTTGGCAATGACTTCGCCCTGCTCGAGGCGGACGTCGCGGCCAGGTTTCCCCGGCAGATCGATGGTTTCCGCGGTCTCGTCGGCGCGCTCGGCAGCTATGACGACGCCGCCATGGACGGGCCGTCGGTTTCGGCGCGCGCCGTCATCCGGCGGCACCTCACGGACGGTCTGTTGGAGGACATGCTGGTGTGCCCGCTGATGTATTACGGCAGCGCGCAGGAGCAGGACATGGATTTCGTCCAATTCGGCATCATGTTTCGTTCGATCTTCATGGAGGGGCTGGCGCGTCCGTTCGAGGGGGTCCGTCGCGTCCTGCGCGTGCTGCAGGACAAGTATCAGGCGGCCGGCGGCGAGCGGCGCATGAAATGCGGCGTGGCGCGCCTCGTGGTCCGGAACGGACGGGTGGCGGCCCTCGTGCTCGACAATGGCGAGGAAGTCACCGCCGGCCAGGTGATCTCCTCGGCTGGCGCCGCCGAGACGATGGGCCTGCTGGCGGACGAGGCGCGCGGCGCCGCGGGCGGGACCGCGCCGTCCGACGGCCGCCGGCTGTCATTTGTGGAGACCATCCGGGTGCTGAAGGCGCCGCCGGCCGGGCTGGGGTGGGGGGCCGACACCATTGTTTTCTTCAACGACTCGGAGCGGTTCGACTACGCCCAGCCGGCCGCGCAGGTCGATTTGAGGAGCGGCGTGATCTGTTTTCCCAACAATTTCGACTTCGGCGGCCGCGAGATGCCGGACGGTCAGGTGCGGGTCACCGGTCTGGCGAATTACGAGCGGTGGGCGAACCTGCCGGAGGAGCGCTACCAGGCGGACAAGGCGCGCTGGTTCGAGGAGATGACGCGCAGCGCCGGCCGGTTCCTGCCCCCGGTCGCGCCGGACACGCTCGCGGCGGCGACGGTCGCGACCGACATGTTTACTCCGCGCACCATCACCCGGTTCACCGGGCACCTGGGCGGCGCCGTCTACGGCTCGCCGCACAAGGCGCGCGACGGCCGGACGCCGCTCCCGAACCTGTTTCTATGCGGCACGGATCAGGGGCTGCTGGGCATCGTGGGCTCGATGCTCAGCGGCATCACCGTGGCCAACCTGCACGTGCTGAAGCCGGCGGCGCGCGGTTGAAGGCAGGGGGGGCGGCCAATGCCGCAATTGTCGGGTGGGGTCGCCTTGGCTCGCCGTCTTGTCCGTCGAAGCCCTATGGGCGAAGTCGGAAGCTTTGGCGAATGCGGCCGCACCCCGCCGTCTTCGCCCAGGCAGCGGCATACAATCGGTCCGCCATCGCCCTGGCGACGGCGGGAGATGCCGCCCTGCAATGGCACGCTGCACAATGTCGGCGTGGGGGAGCTGGCGAATAAGAATCACTAACTGCTGTCCGCAAGACATGCTTTGGATTGTCCATTGACCAGCGGGCCGGTCGATTATTAGAGTGACCGGACGGGCACGACCAAACTTGGTGGCTTTCCCGAACATCCAGCGTTCGGAACACCTCGACACGTAGTTGTCGCAGCCGGGTTTTCGGTCCGCCTACCCCGCGCCATCGAGCATCGCTTTTCGAAATCGATGGGGGTTTTTCCCGCGCGATTTCGCCTGAGGGAATAGGAGCTCCTTTCCACACCTGGGCCACGGCCTGGGCTCCCGTCCATTCGTCACACCAAACCACCCCAAAGTCCACCGCCATGAAAACATCCCTGCTCGTCGCCAGCCTGCTTCTGGTTGCCGCGCCGCTGCGCGCGGATCAGTCGTCCCCCATCCTCAGCACCATGGTGAATGGTGCCAGCCTCACGATTCAGTTGGAGAGCAAAATCAGCACTCCGGTCTACGTGGAACTCAACGGCGGGGTCGTCCTTGGCACTTACGACGCGTCGACGCTCATCGTGACCGCCACGCTGCCGAGTATTCCTGCGGCCGGCACTTATTTGCTCATGCTCCACAAGGGGAACAAGACCGGCGACGTGCTCGGCACGGCCGATGTCGCCATTGGCACCGTCGGCGCGCCAGGGCCGCAGGGCATTACCGGCGCCCAAGGGGCGAAGGGCGACACGGGGCTCCCCGGACCGCAGGGCCCCGCGGGTGCCGCCGCCACCGTCGCTGTCGGCGCCACCATCACGGGCGCGGCCGGCACGAATGCCAGCGTGACCAACAGCGGCACGTCGCGCGCAGCCGTTTTTAACTTCATTATTCCCCGCGGGGCGACCGGTGCCCCGGGTTCAACCGGCCCAACCGGCCCGACGGGTGCGACGGGCGCGGCCGGCCCACAGGGTCCCCAGGGCCCGGCGGGATCGGACAACCCCACCGGCAACATCACGCTGCTCGAGTCAACGTCGCCGAGTGTCGGTAATATTCTCAAGGGCACCCTGCCGTTCATTCACAACTACGGCGACAGTAATACCTTTGTCGGCGAATACGCCGGAAACTTCACGATGACCGGCGGCGAAAACACCGCTATCGGCACCGGCGCGCTTGGTAGCACGACTGGCTCTTGGAACACCGCCAGCGGGGCGGGCGCGCTTCATCTGAACACAGAAGGCAACTACAACACCGCCAACGGAATGAACGCGCTTTATGACAACAAGACCGGCAATTACAACACCGCCAACGGGAACCACGCGCTCTATTCCAACACGACCGGCAACGAAAACACCGCCAGCGGGCACAAGGCGCTCTATTCCAACACGACCGGCTCCCTCAACTCCGCCAGCGGGTGCCAGGCGCTTTATTCCAATACGACCGGCACCGACAACACTGCCAGCGGGCATCAAGCGCTTTATTCCAATACGACCGGCAAATATAACACCGCCAGCGGGCGGGCGGCGCTCTATTCGAATACGACCGGCTCCAACAACACCGCCGTCGGCCAGAACGCGCTTACCTCCAACACGACCGGCGTCCAAAACACCGCCGGCGGGTCGCAGGCGCTTGCGGCCAACACGACCGGTGTCCAAAACACCGCCAGCGGGGCGCTGGCGCTTTATTCCAACACAGAAGGCTTCCTCAACACCGCCAGCGGGTACCAAGCGCTTTATTCCAACACGACCGGCTACGACAACACCGCCAACGGGGGTGGCGCGCTTTATTCCAACACGACCGGCTTCTACGACACCGCCAGCGGGGAGGCCGCGCTTTATTCCAACACAACCGGCACCGAAAACACCGCCAGCGGGTATACCGCGCTTAATCGCAACACGACCGGCTACGACAACACCGCCAGCGGGACGGCCGCGCTTAATCGCAATACGACCGGCACCAACAACACCGCTACCGGGGCGTTCGCGCTTTTTTATAACACGACCGGCAGCTACAACACCGCGATTGGGGATAATGCAGGAAAGAACCTCACAACCGGCAATGATAATATCAATGTCGGTAGCGGCATCTCCGGGCCCGCGGGCGAGGCGGCCACCATTCGGATCGGCAAGCAGGGCACGCAGACGGCCACCTACATTGGCGGCATCTTCTCAGCGGCTTGCTCCGCTGGCATACCAGTGTTCATCGATGCACAAGGCAAGCTCGGCACGGTCATGTCCTCGCGGCGCTACAAGGAGGACATCGCCGCCATGGGCGAGGCGAGCGCCGCGTTGATGAAGCTGCGTCCGGTCACCTTCCACTACAAACCCCAGTTCGACGGCGGTTCGCGGCTGCTGCAATACGGATTGATCGCCGAGGAAGTCGACGAGGTGCTGCCGGGCTTGGTCGCGCGCAACGCGGATGGCACGGTCGAAGCCGTGCGCTACCAGTTTCTCGCGCCTCTGCTCCTCAACGAAGTCCAACGCCAGCAGCGCACGATCGAGGCGCAGGCCGCCGATATCGCGGAGCTGAAACGGCAGACCGCGCGGCTGGCCGCGCTGCTCGGGCAGCTCACGCAAAAGTAGTTCCCGCCCGCCGCCCCTCGCTGGCGTGGTCATGGCGGCACCCGCGGGCGCCGCCGTGACCTGCCCGTTTGCCGTGCAACCCTTTTACCGGCCTGCATCGGAGATGGGGAAAAGGACGGCGGAAGGAGTCGCGTCTTGATCCCGGACAGGGACTGCGGGCGGGAAGCCTGCG
>CAZAFS010000325.1:0-4358 GCA_964484165.1 uncultured Opitutaceae bacterium
GGCCGTCAAACTGGTTGCGCGTGAACGACTGGTCGCTGTTGAGCGGGACGCCGGCGAGCAGGGAGCGGGGATTTTTCTCCACCTGAAACTCCTCGTTCAGATCGACATTGGTGGCTTCCGAGAACTTGTGGGCCAGCCGCAGGTTCACGTCGTGGCTGATAAGCAGCTTGTCGGTCGGGCGGTTGTCGAAATAGTCGAACGAGATCTGGTACGCCGCGGATAGAAACGACTGGGGCGTGACCGAGGCGTTGAACGCGAGCTTGGGCGCAAACGTGTACACCATGCTGTCGATGGTGTTGGTGGCGGATCCGAAGATATTGCTGTCGTGGGAGACGCCGGCGTTGACGGTCACCGTCAATGGCTTGCCCTGCTCCTGTTCCGGGATCGGGGCGTAAACGGCCCACGCCGCGACCGGAAAAAGCAGAGCCCCGAGCATGGTCAGGCTGAATAGTTTCATACGATCTTTGCGGCCCAACTTTTGGGGCATCCTTTCCCGAGGTGCCTGATTAGGGGAAAAGCTCGCCCCGAAGCAATTACTTTTACCGGAAAGGCAGGATGACCGGATTGAGCAGCAGGATCAGGTTGTCCTCCAGCTTCTGGCGCACGGTCAGCGGAAACTCGGCCGGCAGGCGCCCCGTCACGAGCCCCGCGTAGACGGGCCCCCACTCCTCGTACTTTTTGGGGCGGGCCCGGGGGTCGATGCTCCCAACCGCCAGCTGCGTGAAGAACGGCCGGTCGAGGGTGACGGGCGTCAGCAACAGGAGGCCGATGGGCAGGTCGATCGAAAGGGCATAGAAATCCTTGATGTGTTCCGGCTGCGCCCACACGCGCTGGCGGCCGTACCACGCCATGCCGGCCGGCACATCGGTCATCACGCCCAGGCCCGGCAGCCCGCCCCGGTGCACGACCTCCGCGTGAATGTACGCCAGCAAGGCCGGATAATAGGGCGGATAATGGAAGGGGGGGCCCCGGCGCGGCTGCAGGACATCGTGCACCAGCGGCGCGGCCTGGAGCGCCAGCAGGACCGCCGCCAGCAGCCGGGCGTGCGCGCCCAATTTCGCGGTGCTTTCCACCAACACGAAGAAGAAGGCCGCCCCAAAGATGAGCAGCGGCGGCAGCAGGTAATAGACCGGCAGCCGCAGGCTCTCGCCGGAGTTGAGGAATGGCTGCCCCACCACCAGCGCAAACAACGCCAGCGTGAACACCCAGCGCACGCGGTTGGCCGCCGTGCGCCGGAACTGGTATAGCCAGCCCGCCACAAAGAACGCGGCCAGGAAATAACCGCCGCCCGACCACAACCGCTCCTTCACGTTGAGCTGCAGGCCGGCGAGGCCCTTGTTGCCCAGCTTGTTGAGGTCCAGGACCGGCGGCTCCGCGGTGAACAGCGTGCGCTGCACGGCGGGCTCGGCCGTGGGATCGCCCGCCTTGAGGGCGAGGTTCTGCGAGGCGAGGCCGAGGGGATCCCCGGTGAGCCGGACATTGCGCACGATCCAGGGGGCCACCGGCACCACGAACCCGCCCGCCAGCACGGCCAGGGCCACCCACCGGTGGCGCTCGCGGAACCGCCAGAACACATAGGCCGACCCGACGAGAAAGAGCAGCCCGGCGGAGTATTCCGCCAGAAAGAGCAGCGCGCAGACGGCGCCGAGCCCCAGCAACCGCCCCACGTGCCCGCGACCCAGCGGCGCGGGCTTGGGGCCGTCCGCCTCCCGCGCCTGTTCAAGCGCCGCCACCAGCTGGAATGCGCCCAGCGCCAGCACCATGAGCAGGGGCAGTCCGTCCACCAGCATCACCTGCTCCCAGATTCCGACCGAGAACATCAGGGCCAGCATGCCCACCCACCCCACCCGCTCGTCGAACAGCCGCCGGCCCAGGCGATAGGTCTGCCAGGCCGCGATCCACAGCAGCACCAGATTCAGGCCGAGCAGATAATAGTCGGCCCGATATCCGTCCAACGCCGTGGTCGGCGGTGCGAACAGCGCGTCCCGCCACCCTGCCGGCCCCAGGCGCAGGCCCGCGGCCATGACGAGCGAATAGAGCGGGGCGTGGTACAACTCGGGGTAGAAGCCCGCGGTGTCCACATGCACGCCGTGACGCGCCCGCATCACCGCCGCGGTCTGCGGATAGTTGACCAGGGTGGTGAAGCCGTGGCCGGTGGCGAGTTGCCGCCCCACGTCGGCCTGCAGCAGCGTCAGCTCGCCCGCCGGTCCGTGGTACTGCTTGAAGGCGGTGACCAGCGACAACACCAGCAACCCGAGCAGCACGGCCCCGCGCCGGATCCATCGTGCCCCCGCGCCTTCCTCGAGCCAATGGATCCACTGCTGGAGGGAGGCGGGGCGGTTCATCGGGGTGAAGGGCGGAGGCGGCGGAGGCCGGACCGGACCCGCGGCGGGCGGGTCGGTCAGCGGTCGGTCACGTCGAGTTCCGGCCACTGCGCCAGCTTGCGGTGCAGCGTCCGGCGGCTGATGCCCATGAACGCGGCGGCCTTCGTGCGGTTGCCGCGCGCCTTGAGCAGCGCCTCGCGCAGCAGGCGTTTCTCGTTCTCCTCCACGGAGAGCGGATTGGCCATGGGCGCGGCGGCGGGCGCGGCCGGGGCCGAACCGCCGGCGGGCGCCGCCTCGCCGCGGAACTTCGGCTCGAGGTCAAACTCCGTGATCCGCCCGCCCCGGCGCAGCACCACGGCGTTTTCCACGAAATTGCGCAGCTCGCGGATGTTGCCCGGCCAGGCGTAGGCCTGGAGGTGGCGCATCGCCCCCGGCTCGATCGTGAGCGGCGGCACGTTGTTCTCCGCGCTGAAGCTCTTAAGGTAGTGATCGAGCAGCAGCGGCACGTCCTCGACGCGCTCGCGCAGCGGCGGCATGGTGATGCGCACCACGTTGAGCCGGAAAAACAGGTCTTCGCGGAACGTGCCCTCCTTCACCCGCTGCTCGAGGTTCTGGTTGGAGGCCGCCACCAGGCGCACGTCGAGCGGGATCGGCTTCATGCTGCCGATGCGCTCCACGGACTTCGTCTCCAGGAAGCGCAGCAGCTTAACCTGCGTGGCCGTCGAGATCTCGCCGATCTCGTCCAGGAACAGCGTGCCGTCGTCCGCGGCCTCGAAGCGGCCGATGCGCCGCTCCGTGGCGCCGGTGAAGGCGCCCCGCTCGTGGCCGAACAGCTCGCTCTCCAGCAGCGTCGGCGGCAGGGCGGCGCAGTGCACCGCGACAAACGGCCCCCGCGCCCGCGGGCTGGCCTGGTGAATGGCCTGCGCGATCAGCTCCTTGCCCGAACCCGTCTCCCCTTCGATGAGAATGGTGGCCCGCGACGGCGCCACGAGTTTCACCCGCTCGATCACCTCGCGGAGTTTCGGCGAGTTGCCCACGATGCCCTCGAAACTGAACCTCTCGTCGAGCCGCTCGTGGAGCTGCCGCACCTCGACCTCCAGGTTCCGGGTCTTCAGCGCGCGCTGGAGGAGGATCTCCAGTTTCTCGAGGTTGACCGGCTTGGTGAGGAAATCGAACGCGCCGCGCTTCATGGCCTCGACCGCGGTCTCGATGTTGCCGAACGCCGTGATCATGATGACGACCGGCTTGTTGGGCAGCGTCAGGGCTTTGTCGATGACGCGGAGGCCCGATTTGCCCGGCATGCGCAGGTCGGTGATGATCACGTCGTACGGCTGCGCCTCCAAGAGGTTGAACGCCTCGTCGGCATTGCCGGCGACCGCCACGTCATAGTGATCCTCCAACGCCTGCTGCAGGCCTTCGCGGGTGTGCTTTTCGTCGTCGACGATGAGGACGCTCGGCACCATGCCAGCCATGACACCAGACCCGCCTCCCCGGTCAACGGGAAATGGGACGGAACGGCACAGTGGCCGCGCGGGCGGGCATCTTTTCTGGCGTTCGCCTCCCGCGCCGCAACCTGCCCGGCGCCCGGCAATTCCACCATTGAATCAGACTCGTGTCCGGGTTAGTTTCCGCGCGTTGGCCTTGGGCGCGCGAGGCCGCCCTTCGCCAACCGGAAAACATGCGCACCGCCCTCCTGGTATGCTTGCTCGCCCTCGTCGCGGCGTCGGTCCGGGCCGAGGCGATCGCGCTGTTGCTGTCCCGCTCGCCCTTCTGCCTCATCGGCGAATCCGTCACGGTCGGTGTCGCCCGGCACATGTCGATGGTGGAGGGGCGGTACGACTTCAAGTACGTCCCGCGTTTTGACCGCGGGGTCCGCACCGACGAGGTGACTTTCGAGTTCCCCGTGTTGGTGCCGAAGGAAACCGACAGCCTGGAGGCACTGCTTGAGATCACGCAGATGAAGCTGCGGGCGGGGGGCGTCGAATTCCAGCCGGTCGATTGCGGCCCGTGGCCGGACAGCGAGGCCGTGCCCCT
>CAZAFS010000326.1:0-4347 GCA_964484165.1 uncultured Opitutaceae bacterium
TTCCTAATCGACGTGCCCGTCCCCTCCATGGGGGCCACGGTGAATGAACTGACCGTCATCGACCTGCTCGTCACCCCGGGCACCCGGATCGCCAAGGGCCAGAAGATCGCCGAATTGGAGAGCGACAAATCGATCTTTGACTTCGAGGCGCCGTGTGACGGCACGGTGGTGGAGGTGAAGGGGCGGGCGGGCGACATCCTGCCGTCGGGGGCGCCGTTCCTGCGCATTGAGACGGTCGATGGCAGCCTGAAGCATCTGGAGGTCAAAGATACCGGAAACCGGATACCGGATACCGGAAAGGCCCCGGCGGCGACCCACCGGCAGGATCGGGAGACGCCGGCGGCCGGCGCGGCACTTTCCGGTCTCCGAAATCCCAAATCCGAAATCCAGTGGACCCCGCGGGCGCTCAAGCTCGCGCAGGAGGCCGGCCTTGACGCCGCCACCCTCACCGGCCTCACCGCCACCGGCCCGGGCGGCCGCGTGTCGGGCGACGACGTGGCCCGGTTTCTGGCCGCGCGGGGAGCAGAGAAATCTCAAATCCCAAATCCCAAACTCCAAGGGACCTCGACCGGCTTCCGGCCGTTTGCCGCCGAGACGGTCTGCGTTGCCGGCATCGGCTTCGCCGTGCCGAAGAGCGTGCGGCCGAACAGCGACATTCTGAAGGCTTTTCCGCACATGAACGAGGCCGAGGTGATCAAGCTCACCGGCATCCAGGAACGGCGCTACGCCGCGGAGGAGGAGACCGCCACGGACCTGGCCGCGATCGCCGTGCAGCATGCGCTGGCCCAGGCCCGCATCCCCGTCAACGAGATCGACGGCATCATCATGGCGACGTTGCTGCCCGACCAGCCGGTGCCCAGCGCCGCCAGCGCGCTGGCCAAGCTGCTCGGCATCAACCGGGCGCTGGCTTTTGATCTCAACGCCGCCTGCGCCGGCTGGCTTTACGCGCTGGAGGTGGGCCGGTCGCTCATCCGCGCCGGCACGGCCCGGAACCTGCTCGTGGTCACGGCGGAGCTGCTATCGCGCATCACCAATCCGAAGGACCAGAACACGGCGTTCCTGTTCGGCGACGGGGCCGGCGCCGCCGTGCTCACCGCGGCGCCCGACGGCCACCGCCTCAACCACCTCGAGCTCAGCGGCGACGCGACCTATTTCGAGGCCATCCAGCGCACTGGCGGCGGCGCCCTCCGCCCCATGCCCATGCCCAACGGCGACGACCTGCACCATTTCTACCTGAAGATGGACGGGGCGGTGGTGTTCAAGCACGCGGTGATCGCGTTCGCCGACCTGATCGAGTCCACCTTGAAGCGGCACCAGCTCAAGCCCGAGGAGGTGCAGTGGATCGTGCCGCACCAGGCCAACGAGCGCATTCTCAAGGCCGTGAGCAAGCGCGTGGGCATTCCGTTCGAGAAATTCGTCGTCACCATCGGCAAGTACGGCAACACCTCGGCGGCGTCGATCTCGATGGCGCTCGGCTGGGCGGCGGAGGAGGGCATCTTTCGTCCCCGCGACAAAATCATCTTCTGCGCCGTGGGCGCCGGCTTCACCTACGCGGGCGGCCTGCTCACGTGGTAGACGGGAGGGGAGATCCTCCCGGCCGTCGTCGATCTTGGAGCGGCGACGCCCTCGTCGCCGGGATCGAGGGAAACGCGACGGGGGCGTCGCGTCCCCAAAATCCGCGGACCAAATGCCGCCGCGGGCCAGAAAAGTGCTTGCGGCGGCGGGGCCGACCCTTGAGATCGATGGCCATTCCCGCCGGCTCGGTGGATCGGGCGCGGCGGTCACCGATTCATGAAACGGTTGTTTCGCCGCCACACCATCGCTGACCTCCAATCCGAGGCGAATAGCGACATGCGGCTGCGCCGCGCCCTCGGCCCCGTGAACCTCACGGCGCTGGGCGTCGGTGCGATCGTGGGCACGGGCATCTTCGTGCTCACCGGCACGGTGGCGGCCCAGAACGCCGGGCCGGCCGTGGTGCTCTCGTTCGCCCTGGCCGGCGTGGCCTCGGTATTCGCGGCGCTCTGCTACAGCGAATTTGCGGCGCTGGTGCCGGTGGCGGGCAGCGCCTACACCTATTCCTACGCCACCCTGGGCGAGATCTTCGCCTGGATCATCGGGTGGGACCTCATCCTCGAATACGCCGTGGGCGCCATCACCGTGGCCATCGGATGGTCGGGCTACGTCGTCTCCTTCCTGAACAGCGTGGGGATCCACCTGGCGCCGGAACTCTCGGCGGCCCGGGGCATCGAACTGGTGGACATCCCGGCCGCCCTCGCCTCGACGCTGCGCGTGTCGGCCGGCTGGCAGACCTTCGGCGCCGAGTTCGGCCGGGCCATCGCGGCGGCCGGCACCGACCCGGCCACGCTCGCGCACACCACCGCCGTCTTCAACCTGCCCGCGGTGCTCATTGTGTTCATCGTCACCACGCTGCTGGTGGTGGGGATCAAGGAGTCGGCGACGTTCAACAACATCATCGTCTGCATAAAGCTGGCGGTCGTGCTGCTGTTCATCTTTGGCGCGGCCCACGCCATCAACCCGGCCAACTGGCATCCGTTCATCCCGCGGAACGCCGGCGGCTTCGGCCATTACGGCTGGAGCGGGGTGATGATGGGAGCGGGCGTGGTGTTCTTCGCCTACATCGGCTTCGACGCGGTGAGCACGGCGGCCCAGGAGGCCAAGAACCCGCAACGCGACATGCCGATCGGCATCATCGCCTCGCTCCTCATCTGCACCGTGCTCTACCTCGTGGTTTCCGGCATCGCCACGGGCGTGATGCCTTACACCGAGCTGGATGTGCCGGACCCGATCGCGCTGGCGGCCGATCACGCGTTTACCGGCATGACCGTGGGCGGCATCAGCCTGGCCCCCCTGGCGATCAAGCTCGGCGCCATCGCCGGGCTGTCGTCGGTCATCCTGGTGATGCTGCTGGGCCAGTCGCGCGTGTTCTACAGCATGTCCCGCGACGGCCTGCTGCCGGCGTTCGTGAACCGGGTGCATCCGCGGTTCAAGACGCCGTGGATCATCTCGATCATCACCGGCATTGGCGTGGCCTTCTTCGCCGCGCTGCTGCCGGTGCGCGAGGCGGGGAGCCTTTGCTCGATCGGCACGCTGCTGGCCTTCGTGATCGTGTGCACCAGCGTGCTGGTGCTGCGCATCCGCGAGCCGCAGCACCACCGCGCGTTCAAGGCGCCGGCGGTCTGGTTCGTGGCGCCGGCGGGCGCGCTGTCCGCGGCGGTGCTGATGGGCTCGCTGCCGTGGCCGACCTGGCGCCGGCTCATCGTCTGGTTTCTCATCGGCATGGTCGTCTACATCCTGTACGGCCAGCGGCATTCCAAGCTGCATCACGGCCTGCTGACCAAGGCGGAGCCGCAGGACGAAACGCTGCCCCAGTGATACCGCGAGCCGGTTGACAGATGCCGCCTCTCCTGCGGAGCGGGCGAGCCGGTTACCCCGGCGGCCGCCGGAACTCTGCCAGTTGCGCCTTCAGTTCGGCCAGCTCGCGGCGCAGGCCGGCGACCTCCTGTTCGAGGCGGCCCACCCGGTCGCCGTCAGCCGCGCCGGACGGCTCTGAGGACGGTGTTTCCGCCGGGGCGGCTTCAGGCGGGCCGGACAGCAAATGCGCATAGCGCGATTCCTTGAATCCGCTCTGGCGCGGCAGCCGCACCACCAGGGACTGCGGCGCCCGGGCCGCGAGCGTCTGCAGCGTGCATTCGACTTCGTCCAGGTCGGCGAAATCATGTAACCGGCCCGTGCGTCCGCGGATTTCACCCACGGTCTGCGGGCCGCGCAGGAGCAGGACGCACAACACCGCCACCTCCGGACCGGAAAGGCCGAGCGTCTCGGCGAACTTGTGCCCGAATTTGGTCACGCGGCTCGCCGCGCCTTCAAACACAAAGGCCAGCTTCTTGTCCCGCAAGGTCTCCAACGCCCGCTTGACGGCCGCCTGGTCGTAGCTCGTGACCGGGTCGCGGTTGGACGTCTGGTTGCACGCATTGACCAGTGCGTTGAGCGTGAGCGGGTAATAGTCAGGCGTGGTGACCGCCTTCTCGACGAGCGCACCGACCACGCGCGCTTCCACGGCATCCAGCACGATCTCACCCGGGACAGGATTCATAGGCCTCGATCACCATGGATTCCCGCCGTCCCGACGCAATCCCACATGCTCGCCGGAGTCCCGCGGGCTTCGGTGAGAAAAAGACGGGCCGAATCCGTTTGTGACTCTTGCGCCTTTTCGTGGCGAAAAAGAGACGGCCCGGTCACCGACCGGGTCTGCCGGAAATCATTGCTGCACCAGTTGCCGGAGGAGTTCGCGGCGGGGGTTGTAGATGGAGATCTTGAGGGGCAGGT
>CAZAFS010000327.1:0-4341 GCA_964484165.1 uncultured Opitutaceae bacterium
GCCCACATCTGGTGCTGGCCCACGCCGGTGGTGATGATGGCGTCGCCCTTGGTCAGCTCGAACAGCACCCGCACCGCCTCCTGCGGCTGGATGTGCGGGCTGGCCTCGTAGCCGAAGGGAAACTCGCGCTTCCACTGCGTGATCTGCTCGTGCCAGGCCTTGGTGTCGGGCGCGGCGAACTTCTGCGCGGCCATCAGCCCGTTCAGCCGGCCGAGCGCGAACTTGATGTCGGAACAGACCGGCAGAGCGACCCGCTTGTTCTTGTTGTGCTCCGAGGCGTCGACGTCGACGTGCACGATCTTGGCGTGGGCGGCGAACTTGTGCACGTCGCCGGTGATGCGGTCGTCGAAGCGCGCGCCGAGCACGAGCAGCAGGTCGCTCTGGTCGACGGCCCAGTTGCCGTAGGCCGTGCCGTGCATGCCGAACCACTTCAGCGACAGATGGTGGCTCTCGGGAAAGGCGCCCACCCCCATGAGCGTGGTGGCCACGTGGATGTTGGCCCGCTCGGCGAACGCGAGCAGCTCCGGCTGGGCGCCGGCCGAAATGATGCCGCCGCCGACGTAGAGCATGGGCCGCTTCGCCTCGGCGACCAACGCGAGGATCTGGGCCAGCTGCTCGTCGGTGGCGTGGGTGGTGGCCGTGGCGTAGGTGCTTCGGAATTCGATCTTGTCCGGGTACACTGGCGTGAATTTGGCCTGCTGCACGTCCTTGGGAATGTCGATGAGGACGGGGCCGGGCCGGCCGCTCTTGGCGAGATGGAAGGCCTCCTTGAACACCCGCGGCAGCTCGTGGATGTCGAGGACCAGGTAGCTGTGCTTCACCACCGGCAGCGTCATGCCGAAGATATCGGTTTCCTGAAACGCCATCTTGCCGATGTACTTCGCGTAGACCTGGCCCGTGATCGCCACCAGCGGGATGGAGTCCATGTAGGCGTCGGCCAGGCCGGTCACGAGGTTGGTGGCGCCGGGGCCGCTGGTGGCCATGCACACGCCGACCCGCCCGGTGGCGCGGGCGTAGCCTCCGGCGGCGAACGCGCCGCCCTGTTCGTGGCGCGGCAGGATCACGCGGATCTTGTCGGTGTGCGCCAGCGACTGGTGCAGCTCGAGCGAACTGCCGCCGGGGTAGGCAAAGATCACGTCCACGCCCTCGCGCACCAGGCACTCGACGACGGCGTCGGCCCCCTTGATTTCCCTGGCGGGAGGCGGGGCGGGTTTGGCGGCGGGCGGAGGAGACTTCTTCATGGCGCTCGAGGGTGGGAAGGGCAGTCACTAAAGACGACGGCTTTCCGGAGTGGCAAGCATGGTTTTCCGGGCCGGGGCGGGGGCGCCCGCCGGGCGGTCAGCCGGTGGTGAGGCGGCAGCTATGAACGCTGAAGCCGGCCCCGAAGCTCACCAGCCAGAGCCCGCCCGCCGCTGGCGGCTGCGTCCGGAGGTGTTCCTCCAAGGCGAAGAGCACGGACGGGCTGCTCATGTTGCCGTGCGCGCGCAGCACGGCGTGACTGTCGGCCAGCGAGTGCCCCGGCAGGCGGGCGCCGATCGCCTCCAGCACGTCCCGCCCGCCGGGATGAACCAGCACCGCGGCGGGCCGGGCGGCGGACTCGCCGGCGTACAGCTCCGCCACCGCGGCGGCGGCCTCCTCGGGCACGGAGCGGTCCAGCAAATTGCGCAGCTTGCCCGCGCGCATCTCGAAGCGGAGCAGATCGCGTTTCTCGGGCAGATGCAGCGAGCGAAAGCCGTGGCAGCGCAGGCCGGTCGGCCCGGCTTGACCCCGCCAGATCGTGGCGGCGGCGCCGTCGCTGAAGAGGCATGAGCTCACCAGCACGCCGAAGTCATCGTCGAGATAGAACGCCGCGGAGCAGATTTCCACCGCGACGCAGGCGACGACCGCCTCCGGCCGGCCGGACAGGATGTGGCTGGCGGCCCGCAGCGTGGGAATGGCCGCGCCGCAGCCCAGCCCGACCAGGTCGTGCAGGATGGCGTCGGACCGCAGGCCGAGTTGCTCCGCCACGTAGCTGGTCACGCCGGGGCAGAGGTAGCCGGTGCAGGTGCAGATCAAGAGTGCGTCGAGCTGCCGCGCCTCGAGGCCGGCGTGCCCCAGCGCCCGGCGCAGGGCCTCACCGGCCAGCCGCGGCGCCTCGCGGCGGAACGCGGCGTTCAATTCGTCGGTCGACAGGTCGAACACCTGCTCGATGTCCTCGATGGCAAAATGCCGCGTGGCGATCCCGCTGTCGCCGGTGAGGATGGAGCGCAGGATGAGCTGCGACCGGCGGCTCAGTCGCTGCAGCGTGGGCGACGTGCGCGCGATTTCCCAGCATTGGCGCTGGGTGAGCACCCGGGGGGGCGCGGCGGTGGCGAGGGCGTGGAGATACATCGGCAGCGGGTCAGGGAGGCGGGCTAGTGTGTCAGAAGGTAGAGCGGGCGCAACGGCAGCAGCCGCGCGCGGCCCGCGAAAGTCAGCCAGCACTGGAGACGTGCCTCCAGCAGAAAAGGGTGCAGCGCGTTTGCGGAAAACAGCCGGGTGCGGAACCGGCGCCAGAGGCCCCGATTCACCCGCGCGACCGTGTCCGGCCATGGACGCTGCCCGCGGGCCCAGGCGATCAGCGGATCAACGGCGAACGCGGCGCTCTGCAGCGCCATGGCCATGCCGTTTCCCGTGTAAGGCGGAGTCATCGCGACGCCGTCACCAAGGCAGATGCGACCGGGCGGCGGATGCTCGCGGGCGAAACTCAACGCCGCCACCGCGCAAAAGGAATCGTCATCGACCTCCGCGGCTCGCAGGCGCCGGCTCAGGCTGGCGAGGCCGGCGGCGTCGAGCTGATGCAGGAGGGTTTCCACTCCGGGCGGCGGCCGGACCGCCGGCCCACGTGGCTGGCGCCGAAACAGGCCGCAGACATTGATCCAGCCGTCTTCGACCCCCGAGAGGCCGACGTACGCCTGATCGCCCAGATGCACCTCGAGGTCGCCGTCGAGGCGGAGGCGGCGGACATGCACTTTGAGCCCGAACCAAGGCGAGGGGCGGCGCCGGCGGCCGGTGGCAAAAACGCGACCGTCGGGCGCCGCCTCGAGCGACGCGCGGGTGTCGGTGCGCAGATCGCCGCCCGCCGCAATGAAGGCTTCGGCCAGCCGGGCATCCAGGAGGTGGCGGCTCAGTCCGAGCGCGGGCGCGGGCAGGGTCTGCGTGCGCACGGGCCGGCCGCGCCGGTACCAGACCACCCGCCGGTGGAGGAGGGCGTCGCGCAGCAGCGGGGCCAGACCCAGCCGCGCGACCGTCGCCTGGTCCAGGCCGGCGATGAATTCGCCGCACACCCGGTGCCGCGGATAGTGCTGCGCTTCGAAGAGCGTCACGGGAATGCCGGCGCGCCGGAGCGCCAGGCCCAGCGACAGGCCGGCGAGGCCCCCGCCGATGATCTCGACCGGCCGGAACTCGCTGCATGGTCCGGGCGGATTCATGGCTCCTCCCGCCGCCAGGCGGTCAGGTGATAGGCCCCGAGCGGCGTGGTGGCGCAGCGCCACTCCCATCGCGCCGGATCGAGGCCGAGCAGGTGCGGCAGTTCCTCGCCGAGGAATCCGGCCGCGATGCTGACCCGGCCGTCGTGCCGGCTGACGTAGTTGGCCCCGAAAAGAGGCGCGAGCAGACCGAACAGCCGTTGCGACCGGCGCCACCGGGCGGGCTCGCAGGCGACGAGCAGGCGGCTGTACGCCTGCAGGCGGCCGCCCAGGGAGCGCAATTCGCCGGCCGCGAACTGGTGAAAGATCAGGTTGCCGTAGACCACGGCGTACGCGCCGAAGCCGTCGAAGTGCCGCAGATCGGCGCGATGCCACTGCGCGGCGGGCGGCCAGCCGTCGGGAGCCGGACAGCGGTCGAGCCCGTCGACCGGCCGGCCCGCACGGTTGAGGTGAACGGCCAGTTCGCCCGTGCCCGCGCCGAGTTCGAGCAGGCGTTCGCCCGGCCGGGCGCCGGCCCGCAGCGTCCGGCCGAGCCAGCGGTGGTTGCCCATGACCAGGTTGATCAGACGCAGGTCGCGCCGGTTGTGGCGGACGTCCGGATGCGCCGGAGGCAGCAAGTCGAGCAGCTCGGCTTGGACGATGCGGGGATGCACACCGCACGTTGCGGAAGTCGGGGGCAAACGTCAAACGGCCGGCCGCACATCCGGCTGGTAATTGGCCCCCGACCCGCGTTTATCTGACGCCATGAGTTCCGCGCCCGATCCCATCGATCTCGTGACGCAGGCCGCCGCGGCCTTCCCTCACCGGCCCTCGTGGGACGAGTATTTCATGGCCACGGCCGTGCTGATCGCCTCGCGCTCCAGCTGCGAGCGGCAGCACGTCGGCTGCGTGATCG
>CAZAFS010000328.1:0-4341 GCA_964484165.1 uncultured Opitutaceae bacterium
CCTTGGCCGCCAGCTTGACGTGGGTCGGAAACCCGCCGCCGCCCGCGCCCACCACTCCGGCCCGTCTGACTTGCTCCACGAGATTCATAAGAGATCCGGGACCAGTTATGCCAACTCGGACTTCGTGATGCCAAACCAAATCATAGCTTATCTGCGCGCGGCGCGCGATTGTCCCGGCCGGTCCGCGCCGCGCGGCCTCCCGCGGGCGCCGGGCCCGCCGCCGCCCGCCGGATACCAACTAAACTTGCTACCGCGCCGGTTAAGGATTCATCTTGGATCCATGAAACGGTTCGCACCCGCCGCCTTGGCCTTGCTGCTCGGTTCGTGCCAGACGACCTCGTATTCACCCCCGGTGCGGGATTATCCCGGTCTCGCGGCGGCTGCCATGGGCAAATACACCATCACGGACAACAACGTGTATGGTTTCACGCCGGAGGGGAAACTCGATCCGAGCCTGCCCGCCCAGGAGGTCCGCAAGGATGGGAATTGGACCGTGTACCGGGTCCCGGCGAACAAAGGCGGCTTTGAAAGCGCCGAACTGACCGTGGACGGATCCGGCACGATTGTCCGCATCCAGCTCTACCGGACCGTGCACACCGCTTACGGGCGCCAGGACGCCTTCAATTCCATCTACGAGGACCTGAAGTCGAAATACAAGGCGGTGCAATCGCTCGGCGACACGGACACGGCCGAGCTGACGGTCAACGTGGCGGCCGACGCCGCGGAGTGGCAGCAGCATTACATCCAGTATCTCCAGCTCATGGACGAGCCCAACAATCTCGGGGCGCAATCGAACTGGATCCTGCAGCCGCACCTCAGCCTGATTCAGGCCATCTTCCACCGACAAGACGGCAACACCCTGCTGGTGCTCGACTGCCAGACCAAGATGTACGCCGCGGCGCTGCAGGCCAAGGCCGCCGCGGCGCCGAAGAGGCCGACGGACTGACCGGGCGCTCCCCGCGGCCGCCGGCCCGGACCCACGGCTGACGCGCCGGCCGGAACCGCGCGGGGCTGAGCGCGTGATTGCCTCGCCCGGGCGCGCCCCTCATCATCCCTCCCTTCGCTCCCATGGTTTTGATGGATATCGCGGGCGCCGTCGCCCTCATTCTCTTCGGCATTCGTTTCCTGCGCAAGGGGCTCGACCGCCTCGCCGGTGACCGGATGCACCACTGGGTGGAAAGCATGCTGCAGCACCGCGCCACCGCCGTCCTGGCCGGATTTGCGTTTGGCTCCGTGGCGCCCTCCTCGACCGCCCAGACGCTCTTTGCGCTGCAATTGCTCAACGCCGGCCGGATCGCCGCCGACCGCGTCGTCATCTTCCTGCTCGGGGCGAACATCGGCATCACCATCACGGTGCAGCTCATCTCCTTCCGGATCTTCGACTACTACTCGCTGTTTCTGGTCCTCGGCCTGCTCGGCTTCCAGTTTGGGCGGCTGGAAACGATCCGCGGCATCGGCCAGGGCATCCTCGGCCTGGGTTTTATCTTCCTGGCCATGACCCTGACCAGCGCCGCCGCCCGGCAACTGGCGGGCAACGCGGACTTCGCGACGGTGCTGAACGTGGCCACGCATTACCGGCTGGCGCTGGTGATCTTCGCCGCGCTGGCGACGATGGTGATGCAAAGTTCCACCGCCACGATCGGCCTGACCCTCGCCTTGGGCGAGGCCGGCGCCGTCGACCTGCCCATGATGGTGGCGGTGGTCGTCGGGACCAACCTCGGGCTCGGCCTGACGTCGCTGATCGCCGGCTGGCGCACCTGGGAGGGGCGGCGGCTGACGCTGGCCAACCTCGTGCTCCGGTGTCTGGTGGCGGCCGGCATGTTGCTGGCCTTCGATCCCCTCGTGCGCGCGCTCGGCGTACTGGGAGGCTCGCTGGCGCGGCACGGCGCCAACCTGCACACGGGCTTCAACCTCATCGCCGCCCTGATCGGCATCGCGGGCGCCGGCCTCCTTGCCGGCTGGCTCGACCGCCTCATCCGCCCCGCCGCCACCGCCGCCGCCCCGACCGGCGCGGTGTCCACCCACCTCGATCCCCGGGCCCTGGAGCACCCGGCGTTCGCCCTGGCCAACGCCTCGCGGGAGATCTTGCGCCAGGCCGATGAAATCCGCGCCATGCTCGCCGGCTGCTGGGCCGCCTACCAGCAAGGCTCGGCCGATCTCGCCCGCCAGGTGCGGCAGCGCGACGACCGCGTGGACGAGATGAACAGCGCGATCAAACAGTATCTCAGCCTGATCCCGGCCGAGGAACTCAATCCGCGCGACAGCGAACTGCGCTTCGGCCTGCTGCATTTTGCCAGCCAGCTTGAGTCGATCGGCGACATCATCGACCGGGACATGTGCGCGCAGGTGCTGAAACACTGCGAGCGGCCCAAGCCGCTCCCGCCCGAGGATGCCGCCGACGTGGCCGAGATGCAGCGCCGGGTGGAGCGGCGGCTCGACATGGCCATTTCCGTGCTGACCACGCGCGAGCGCAACCTCGCCCGCCAGTTCCTGCGCGACGGCGAAACCCTGAAGAACTGGTGCATCGATGTGCAGAAGCGCCACTACCAGCGGCTCAAACCCAACGACAGCGACGCCCTGCAGCACAGCACCTACTTTCTCGACATGTTCAACGCCCTCCGGCGCATCAGCGGCCATCTGAACTCCATCGGCCACACCTTCGCGACTCCCCGGGCCGCCTGAGCCGCGCCCGCCCGATGGTCGCCGCCGGGGCGGCGGCGGCACCAAAAGATTCAACCGGTCTGAAGGATTGAGATGCGCCGCGGGTTTGAGCCAGGATTGATTTCCATGAAATCCCTCATTCGCGTGCCGTCCCTTGCTGTCCTGTGGCTCTTCCTCGCGGGCGTCATCGCGCCAGGCGCGGAACCGGCCGCGCCGCAGTTTCCGCCGTTCGCCATCGCCAACTCGCAGCTCCGCGTGCTGCCGCGTACCGCGGACGGCCGCCAGTACCAACTCCAGGTCGGCCTGCCCGCGTCCTATGCCAGCGCGCCCGCCCGGCGCTATCCGGTGCTCTACGTCACCGACGGCTACTGGGATTTCCCCACGATCCGGACCTCGTATGACAACCTTGTCTATGATCGGGCCGTGCCCGAGTTCATTATCGTCGGCCTGGGCTATGCCGGCGAGAATCCGGACTTCGGGAACCTCCGCCGCTGGGAGCTTTCGCCGGTGCCGGTGGGCGACCAGGGGGAGGCGTCGGGGCACGCCGCCGATTTTTTGCGCACGCTCGAGCGGGAAATCATCCCCTTCGTCGAGCGCGAATACCGCGCCGATCCCTCCCACCGGGTACTGGCCGGCAGTTCGCTCGGGGGACTGTTCACGCTCTACGCCATGTACACCCGGCCCGAGCTCTTTCAGGGCTACATCGCCGTCAGCCCCGCCGTCCGCGAGCACAACGACTGGCTGCTCGGCTACGAGGAGGCGTTCGCCCGGTCGGGTCGGCCGCTCAAGGCCCGCCTCTATATGACCGGCGCGGAAAACGAATGGCCCGATTTCCTCGCCAGCATCAAGCGCCTCCATGAACGGCTCGCCCAGCGGAGATACCCGGGGTTCACCTATGAGTTCCGCCTGATCGACGGCGCGCGCCACGCCGGCACCAAGGCCGAGAGCTACATGCGCGGCATGCAGTTCGTGTTCGCCCCGTTCGCCCCGGAAACCGGGCCAATGCAGGATCACCCGTACTGACGAGTCCCGAGTCGACGACGGCGGAGGCGTGACGAGTTTGCAGTCGGCAATGGGCCCGCGGCCGGCGGTATGCCCGTCCGTCATGAAACCAAATCCATGCCGTCCCTCTGGCCCAGAGCCGGGCGGGGTCATCGGGATTCTGGTTCTGGCGTCCCCTACCCGACAAACGTCGCCGCGCCCTTCCGGGCATTTGGCAGAGCAGTGAGCAATGCAGGCACCAGCTTTCTTAGGTCATTCACATCGTTGGTCGCGCAGCGAAGCACCACGACGCCGATGGCAAACTTCGAGAGTTCCTGTTGCACCGGCAGCTTCTGGTCAACAGTCAGAATCACATCGAAACGACCGGCCGCGTTGGCCAATAGGAGACCGTTTTTCAGGCCAACCCAGCCCATCTGCCTTACAGTGCTGACTTCGTGCCCACGAGGTCACGACTCAACGGGAGCGGCATGCACTCATCCATCAGGATGCGCATGGGCGTCTAGTCCTCGGCCACGGCCAGCAGGCGTTCCCGAGCTTCTGCGAGCGCCTGATGCACCTGCGCTTCGGAGACCGTCGGAAAATCTGCAAGAAAATCCGCCAAAGGATGCCCACCGTTCAGGTAGTCGAACAGCGCCTGCACCGGCACGCGCGTGCCCGCGAAACACGGCGCGCCGCTCA
>CAZAFS010000329.1:0-2371 GCA_964484165.1 uncultured Opitutaceae bacterium
TCCTGCAGCCGGGCGGTGAATTCGGCGCCGGTCTGCGCCCGGTTGTTGAAGACCGTGTTGCGACACCCGGCGTCCGCCAGCACCGGCAGCAGCGCGCCCACCCGGTCGCGGAGTTCCACGCGGCGCGTATCGCACGGGCGGCCGCAATCCCGGTAGTCGTGGCCGTTGGTGAGGAACGCGCAAAAGACGCAGTGCTCCATGTGAAACAGCGGCATGTGCTGGTGGATCGTGATGTCGAACCAGCTGCCCGGCGCGGCGCGGAGCAGTGCCTCCAGTTGGCCGACATTCAGGTCGTAGCTGGCCGTCACCCGCTCGAGCCCGTGGCGGCGCAGGAAATAGTCGGCGGTCCAGGGGTTGGCGACGTTCAGCGGGAAATCGCCGCGCCGGCGGTCGGCCGCGAAGAAACGCAGGTGATCGTAGTTGCGCACCAGGTAACCGTCGGCCTCGCAGGAGCGGACCTGCTTCAGGATCCAGTCCTCGCCCGGCTTGAAGATGCGGGGCGGGGCGACCCAGATCGACGACCCGGCGGCGGCGCCCGCCGCCTGCAGTGCCCGAAACGTCCGGACCGTGTCGCGGTAGTGCTTCGGGTTCTCAAACTCGCAGTAAATGGTGCGCGCCCCGGCCGACCAGGCGGCGGCGAGTTGCTCCGGCCGGCGGATCACCGCGATCAACTCGGACTCGCCCCGCCCGTCCCCCGGCCCGCCGAAGTCCGGCCGGCGGTAATCCGGATTCACCCGCCACCGGGGCGGCGTGGCGCGAAGCCCGTCCAGCGCGGCGACGGCTTCGCGGCGGAGCCGGTTGAGTTCGCTGACCGGCAGGATGACGTCGCCCTCGAGGAACGACCGCAGTTCGCCGAGCTCGAACGGCGTGCCGCCCAGCCGGCCCAACTGCGCCTCCAGGCGGGCACGCGTCAGCGGCTGCTGCTCGGCCGCCGCCAGCGGAACCGCCGACTCGGCCTTCACGACGTGGCCCTCGCCGTCGTTCACGATGAGAGTCAACGGCAGGCCAGCGCCGCCGTGGACCTCCATGGCGATCGGCCGTTGGAAACGGATCTGGTCGCCCGCGAAGGTCGCGCGCACGGCGCGGTCCAGCGCGGGATCGTTGGTCTTCCACAAGCGCTGGCCGGCCCGCACGCGGCGCCAGTCGATGTCGCCATGCCCGAACCGCAACGTCGCCTCGCCGCCCGGCCCCCCGCGCGGCTCGACCTGGTAAACGCGGCCGCCCTCCTCCTTTTCGTCCGGGCGGCCGGCGTCGAACACGACGCCGTCTCCCGGTTTCAGCGGGGCGACCAAGCGGAGCGAGACCGACTCGCCCGCAACCCGCGCGACTTCGCCGAGAAAGACCCCCCGCTTGGTGCCGAACCGGCCGTGCACGAGCGCCTGGTTGTCGGTGCCTTGGAACCAGCCGGTGTGGAGGCCGCGCGAAAAACTCATCTCCAGCTCGTAGCGCGCGGCGGCGGGTGCGAAGGCGGGCGTGGGCCGGCCGGTCATCCCGGCCATCACCCGGTCGAGCGCCTCGCGGTAGACCCGCGTGATGCTGGCGACGTATTCCGGGGACTTGAGGCGGCCCTCGATTTTCAGCGAGGCCACGCCGGCCCGCACCAATTCGGGCAGCAGTTCGAGGCCGGCCAGATCCCGCGGACTGAGCAGGTAGCGCCGGTCGCCGAGCGGCACCTGCCGTCCGTCGGCGAAGAGGTCGTAGGGCAGGCGGCAGGCCTGCGCGCATTCGCCGCGGTTGGCGGAGCGGCCGCCGAGCGCCTCGCTCGTGAGGCACTGTCCGGAATAGGCGACGCAGAGCGCGCCGTGCACGAACACTTCCAGCGGCAGCGGGGGGGCAACCGCGGCCTGGATGGCCGCGATGTCGGCCAGCGTGTTCTCGCGGGCCAGCACCACCAGTTGGGCCCCGAGATCGCGCGCAAACTCCACGCCCGCCGCGCTGGTGATGCTCATCTGCGTGGAGCAATGAATGGGAAAATCCGGCGACACGGCGCGGATCATCCGGCAGATCCCGACATCCTGCACGATGGCGGCGTCGACGCCGGCCGCGATCATGCTGTGCAGGTAGTCCTCCGCCTCCGCCAGCTCGTCGGCGAAGATCAGGATGTTGAACGTGACGTACCCGCGGACGCCGCGGCGATGGAGGAAGGCCATCAGTTCCGGAAGGTCGGCCTGGGTCAGATTTTGGGCCCGCATCCGGGCATTGAAGCGTTCCAGGCCGAAATAGACGGCATCGGCGCCATTTTCCACGGCGGCGCGCACGCATTCCCAGTCGCCCGCCGGCGCGAGCAATTCCGGCCGCCGCAGCCCCGGTACCGCCGTGCCGGGCGCATCTGGCGTACCTTGGTTGCCGTCCTTTTTCTGCTGGTTCTGTG
>CAZAFS010000329.1:2471-4332 GCA_964484165.1 uncultured Opitutaceae bacterium
GTGCCGGGCGCATCTGGCGTACCTTGGTTGCCGTCCTTTTTCTGCTGGTTCTGTGCTGCTGCTGTCATCTGGCCGGTGACTTCTACACGCAGCGCCATCAATGCGTGCATCTGTTGGAGGGCCCGGCTCCGCCCGGGCCGATCGGCCGACGCTGAGGTCGGCCCTCCAAAGTCGCCGCGAAATCAGACGTCGTGCATAGTCTGGGTCCAGCTTCGCGCGGCGCCCCTGCAAACGCAAGCGGCGGTCGAGGCGCCGCTCTTTCGAAGCGCCGTCTTATGGAGCGGCGGCGCCCCCGCCGCCGATTCCTCGCTCATCCTGAGCCTGTCGAAGGATGAGCATGTCGAACGGGGCGACGGAGGAAGGCCCGCCGCCTTGGTGGGGCGGGGTTTATCCCCGCCATCCTTAATCGGCCACCCGATTGGCGGGCATGAAGCCCGCCCCACCAAAATCCAGCTTGCGGGCTCCCAACCGCGCGCCCGGCCTTGAACCGCGGCGTCAATGGCACAGGTTGGAGAGGGCCATCGCCATGTCCTCGTCTCCCCTTGATCCCGCCCAGGCCGCCGCCGCGGCCCAGTTCGACCGCCAGAGCGACTGCTACGGCAAGTCCCACATTCTCGCCGACACTGCCGACGTGGCCGCCGGCCTCGCGGGCGTGCCCGTGCCGCCGGACGGCGCCGCCCTCGACGTCGCCACCGGCGGCGGCCACACCGCCCTCTTCCTCGCCCGCCACGGCTGGCGCGTCACCGCCGGCGACATTGCCCCGCGCATGCTTGAAAACGCCGCCCGGCTCGCGGTGGAGGCCGGATTTGGAATCGAAACCCGGCTCTTTCCCGCCGAGCGGATGCCGTTCGCCGACGCCGCGTTCGAACTCGTGACCGTGCGCGTGGCGCCGCACCATTTCAGCTCGCCCCCGCGGTTCGTCGCCGAGGTGGCGCGGGTGCTCAAACCCGGCGGGCACTTCCTGCTGATCGACGGCAGCGTGCCGGATGACGACGCGGAGACGGAGGCCTGGCTGCACCAAATGGAAAAGTGGCGCGATCCCAGTCACGGACGCTTTCTCTCGCGCGCGGCGTGGGCGGCGCTGGTGCGCGGCGCGGGCCTGACGGTGCGTCGCTGCACCCTTCAGCCCATGAAGCAGCCCGACCTGGAGTGGTATTTCGAGACCGCAGCCACGCCACCGGAGAATCGCGCGCGGGTGCTCGAGGCGGTGCGCACGGCGCCGGATCGCGTCCGCGCGGCCCTGCGGCTGGGCGAGGAGGACGGCCGCATCGTCTGGTGGTGGCCCCGCCTCACGCTGCTGGCGCGGAAAGCCTGACCCCGCCCGGCGGCGGCCGAAGAGCGGCAGGCGTGACGACCACGGCACGAGCGGGCTCCGACGGCGCTCGCGCCGGCCGGCCAAGGCTGGGAGCGCCCACGCCGCAACGCCCAAAACCGGAGCACGCAATACGACCCGCAGATATCCGAAAAGAAGGGACACAAAAGTGCGGGTGTCTTCCTTCGCGGCGGAACAATCCGCTCAAGACTACGGCGATATTGTGACGGCAGGCGAAGAACGCGCCCGCCGCACGCATGATGAAAGCGTTTAATACCATTCGGAGATCGGAGCGGAATAGAGACAAATTACTGGCATTTGCATCAAGACCGCATAGGTTTCGCGACTTCGTTGATGAAACGCCGTGCGCACCGGCTAGTCGTCCTCGTCACCCTATCCTTGTTCGTGGTCGCAGTCGGCGGACTGCCATCACGGGGACAGACTGTATTGGCTGGCACTTATAACGGCGTCTTAACCTCCGGAGACGTCAGCATCAACAGCAACGCCAGCGCGACGTTCACCGGCGGTTCCAGCTTCACCGGCGCCAAC
>CAZAFS010000330.1:0-4329 GCA_964484165.1 uncultured Opitutaceae bacterium
AGATCGAGGGGAGAAAGTTACCGCCCGGCCCGGCCCGCCACTTGACCACGGGGGCCGGCGGCATTGTCCTAGGGGCGATGAACGCCATTCCCCTTGCTGCGTGCGCAGTTGCGCTGGTTGTCGGGGTGTCGGTCATGCGGGCGAATCCCGCGCGGTCGATCAACCGGGCGTTTGGCATCCTGTCGGCGGCGGTTTTTCTGTGGATGCTGTTTTCGGCGGAGTTGTACGCGTCGAATCCGCGGATCGTATACTGGTTGCGCGCGACCAATGCAGTCGGGGCGCTGATCCCGTGGGCGCTGTGGGTGTTGAAGGAGGCGATTCGGGGCGAGCGGCTGGCGTTTGGCGTGTTTGTGCGGAGCTGGCCGTGGGCGCTGGTGGCGCTGTTTCTCGCGGTGCTGTGCAACACGGAGTATTTCATCCCGCTGGCGTCGACGCCGGCGCATCCGATCGAGGGGTGGGGCCGGACGGTCAATTCGGTGGTGCTGGGCGGCGAGTACTTATGGCTGATCGCCGAGGCGACTTGGGAGATGCGAAAGCTCTCGGGCATGCGCCGCGAGGAGCTGCGTTTTCTGGTCTTGGGCGGCACCACGGCCGGGGCCGGCGGGTGGCTGGTGACGGTGGCCGCGCCGGAATTGGGCGTGCCGGAACTGCGCCGCGGTCTGCCCCTCGTGCTCGTGTTGTTTTACGGACTGGTGGCGTGGGCGATCACGACGCGCAAGGTCTTCGATGCCCGCCAGCTGCTGCGCTCGGCGATGGCCAAGGCCTCCGGCGTGGGCGTCATCGCGGTGGTTTGCTCGGCGGTGCTGTGGGCCGGGCGGGCGTGGAGCTGGCCGCTGCTGGCGATCGTCGCGGTGCAAACGCTGGGGATCGCGGTGGCGCTCGAGCGGGTGGTGCGGTGGAATGCGAAGCGCGGCGCGGCCGAACGCGATGCGCGCGCGGCGCGCCAGCGGATGCTGGTCCTGAGCCGCGAGTCGCGCGAGTGGCCGGGGCTCGAGGAGGGATTTTGCGAGGTGTTGAGCGCGTGGGCGGGGACCGAGCGGGCATACGTGCTGGGCGGGCCGAGCGACGAGGCCGGGCGGGTGGAGCGGCTGCCGATCATGCCGGCCGGCGCGGAAGCGGAACTCCAGATCGACGGGTGGGCCTCGCCGGAAAAATTGCAGCGCGAGCTGGCGGAGCCGGAGCGTTCGGAGCTGGCGACGTACCTGCGGCAGAATCGCGTGGGGCTGCTGGTGAGCGCGGCCGGTGCGGTGGGCGCGGTGCCGGTGGCGCTGGCGCTGGCGGAGCGCGGCGACGGACGGCCGTTTACGTTTTCCGACATGCAGCAGATGCGGGAGTGGGCGACGATCGTCGAGAGCTGCGTGTGGCGCACGCTGTTGATGCAGCAGGCGCGCGATGCCGAGCAGCTGGCGACGGCGGGCCTGCTGGGCGCGAGCCTCGCGCACGAGATCCGCAATCCGCTGGTGGCGATCAAGAGCATCGTGTTTCTCGCGCGGGACCGCTACGCCGAGCCGGATTTCCGGCGAATCCTCTGCGACGTGGTGCCGGGCGAAATCAGCCGTATCGAAACTTTGGTGACGGGACTCATGGAACTGGGCAAGCCGCGCCATCCGAAGATGGAGCTGCTGGGGCTCAACGAGGTCGTGGCCGGCAGCCTGAATCTCGTGCGCGCGAAGGCGAAGGACCAGGATGTGAGGATCACCGAGGAGATGGCGGCCGAGCCGGACAAGGTGCTGGCCGATGGCGCGGCGTTGCGGCAGGTCGTGATCAATCTCGTGATGAATGCGATCGACGCGGTGGCCGAAGAGGCGCAGGGCACGCGGTGGGTGCGGGTGGCGACGGCCCACGGCGCGGGGGTGGTGCGAATCGACGTGAGCGACTCGGGGCCCGGCGTGCCGGAAGCGGCGCGGCGCACGCTGTTCCGGCCGTTTACGAAGAGTGCCAAGTCGGTCGGCATGGGCCTGGGACTGGCGATCTGCGCGGACATCGTGCGGGCGCATCGGGGCACCATCGAACTGGTCGACCTGCCCGACACGGGGGCTTGTTTTCGGGTGACGCTGCCGGCGGCTTGAGCGGCGCGCGACGCGGCGGGAATCGGATTGCCAGAGCGGAGTGGGGCGGTTCTGCTCCGCGGCCATCCGCCGGGCGAGATGGATCTCGCGCGGCGCAAAGCCCCCACCCTTGTCCGCTTCCGACAGTTCCATGCGCACGTCTCGTGTGCGGCTGCGCTGCTGCCTCCTGGCAGCGTCGGGCCTCTTGTGGCTCGCAGGCTGCGGCCGGCCGGCGCGCGAGGAATTTCCCGCGTGGGCGTACCCGGTGGTCACGGCGAGGGACCAGGCGGTGATGGCACAGGCACCCGCCGATGACGGTCGCGTGCGCCACGTGCCTGACAGTGCGGTCGGGTTGACGCGCGCACAGTTCGCGGCGCACACCGGCATCATCGCCGACTGGCATCCCGAGGAGCATCCGGCGATGCCGGTGGTCGTGCGATCGGGGCGGGAACCGGCGGTGTGGGCGTGTGCCTACTGCCACCTGCCGAACGGGGCCGGCCGGCCGGAGAACGCGAGCCTTGCCGGGTTGCCGGAGGTTTATCTCATCCGCCAGATCGCGGAGTTTCGCCGGGGGAACCGGCCCAGTTCCGCACCCGGCCGCGGCCCGCACGCCACGATGCTCGCGATCGCCCACGCGGTGAACGACGCGGAGATCGCGGAGGCGGCGCGCTATTTTGCGGCACTGCGACCGCGGTCGTTTTTGCGGGTGGTCGAGACCGACGAAGTGCCGCGCACGTACGTGGCCGGCTCGATGCTCGCGCGACTGCCGGGCCAGGCAACCGAACCGCTGGCCGGACGCGTGATCGAGGTGCCCGACGATCTGGAGCAGACGGAGAATCGCGATTCCCACACGACCTACACGGTGTATGCGCCACGCGGCAGTCTCGCGCGGGGCGAGGCGATTGTGCAGACGGGAGCGGGCGGGCGGGTCCCCCGCTGCGCCTCGTGCCACGGCGAGGGATTAAAGGGGCTCGCGGAGGTGCCGCGACTGGCGGGCCGCTCACCGAGCTTTCTGATGCGGCAGCTCTACGATCTTAAACATGGGAAACGCACCGGCCAGCAGTCCGCCCTCATGCAGCCCGTCGTCGCCCAACTCAGCCAGGAAGACCTGGTGGCGGTGGTCGCCTACTTCGCGAGTCTCCAACCCTGATCCGTTCAGGCTCGGGGAATGGGGCTCGAAGGTGATCGCGGCCGGCGAAAGAAGGGGGGCCGACGCGGAGCTGCAGGCGCCGGGCTGGAGGAGAGCGCCTTACTTCGGCGGCACGATTGTGGCGGCCTGGGCAAACGCCTGCTCAAGCGGCGGGAGCAGCGGCGAGCCGCGCAAGAGCGCTTGCGCGAGCTGCAGGCACGCCGCGTTGGCGCGATCGATCGCGGCGGCGAGCGAGGGTGCGGTGGGAGTGGCGTCGATCGTGACGGCGCGGACCCATTCCTCGGGCGCAAGAATTTCGATGCGGCGGGCGTCGGGAAACGCGGTGCGGCCGGTGCGCAGCATCAACTCATGGAGGAGAGCGAAGTTCGTCTCGGCCAGTTGCGCGTGCAGGAAACGCTGCGAGGCGCGCAGTTCGCCGCGGCGCAGTTGGGCGCGGACGGCATAGGCGTCGCAAAGGAAGGCCTGCGCGAGATTCACCACGGCGGTGTCGTCGAGGCGCGGAGCCGGGCTGGCGGCGATGAGCTTGGAGACCGTAGGCTCGGCCTTGAGGGTGTCCTTCAGGAAGCGGTAACCGCCGCGGTAGATGAGCGCGATTTCGGCGAGGTCGCGGGCCGGGCGATTCTCGGTGCGGCGATCTTGGGTGCCGAAGGCAAACAGCGCCTGCACGCGATCGAGCGGGATGAGGACGATGTCGAGGAGTCCGTCGGCGAAGAGGGCGGTGATTTTGGTGACCGAGCCCAGCCGGCCCGGCCGGGCGGTGAAAACCAGCGGCTCGCCGACGCCGATCGCGGACAGTCCGCCGGGCGCGGTCAGCGCGGCGGCGTCGGAGGTGACGATTTGAAAATCCCAATCCGAGAACTCATCGGGCCCGCCTGGTGTGCCGGCTGGCCGGCAGCGCGAACCGATCTGAATCAAGGCGTGGACGGTGGGGCTCGCCAGCGCCCAGTCGATGAAGCGGGTCGCGAAATGGTCGCTGCTCATGGGCGGGCGGCGAGGGTGGCCTCAGGGGCAATGCCGCGCGGCATACGGCATGCGGCGGCGGAATGGGCGATCGAAGCCGGCGGCTGGGCAAGGGCGGTGGCGATCGCGTGGCGTGGATGAGGCGAAAGGAGGGATAGCGATTTCAAGATG
>CAZAFS010000331.1:0-4327 GCA_964484165.1 uncultured Opitutaceae bacterium
CGACCACCGTGTTGCCGGCGGCGGTGAGCGTGCGGATGATGCCGATGAGCCGGTCGATGTCGCGCGGGTGCAGGCCGACGCTCGGCTCGTCGAGCACGAACAGGGTGTCGACCAGCGAGGTGCCGAGGCAGGAGGTGAGGTTGACGCGCTCGACCTCCCCGCCGCTCAGCGTGCGCGACGGGCGGTCGGGGGTGAGGTAGCCGAGTCCGACCTGCTGGAGATAGCGCAGGCGGGTGACGATGGAATCGTAGGCGAGGTCGGCGGAGTGGGTTTCGGGTTTTGCGTCCTGCGTTTCGGGCTTTGCGTCGGAAATCAGCGCGAGGAGGTCGGCGACGGGCAGCGAATAGAGCTGGGGCAGGGTGCGGCCGCGCCATTTCCAGCAGAGCGCCTCGGGCTGCAGGCGGGCGCCGCGGCAGGCCGGGCAGGTGTTGTAGGCGCGGTAGCGCGAGAGGAAGACCCGCACGTGCATCTTGTAGGTCTTGGTCTCGAAGTAGCGGAAGAAACCCTTGATCCCGTACCAGGCCTGGGGCCAGCGCCGGCCGGGCTGGCCGTAGTCGGGCTCGCCGTTGATGATGAAGTCCTGGTGCTCCGGCGCGAGCATGGCGAACGGCACGTCGGTCGGGATCCCGCGTTTCCGGGCGAAGCGGTAGAGGTCGCGCTTCGATTCGCCGTAGATCTCGCCCTCCCACGGCCGGATCGCGCCCTCGTCGAGGGTGAGCGAGTGGTCGGGGATGGCGAGGCGGTAGTCGACATCGATGATGCGGCCGAAGCCGCGGCATTTCGGGCAGGCGCCCAGGGGCGAGTTGAAGGAGAACAGCGCGGGGGTGGCGGGGCGGAAGGTGCGGCCGGTCTTGGGCGAATGCAGCCCCCGCGAGTAGTGGCCGATTTCCGCGAACGGGCCGGCGGCGGCGCCGGCCGGGCTGGCGAAGAGCCGGACCTCGCCCTGGCCATAATGCAGGGCGGCCTCAACGGCCTCCAGAAACCGGGCCCGGTTTTCCGCCGCCAGGACGACGCGGTCCTGCACGACGAAGAGATGAGTCGAGGGCCGAAGGGCGAGGATCGAGGGGCTGGGTTTCCCGGCCATCAGATCGTCGATCTTGTGCGCGGCCAGGCCGGCGGGATCATTTGGAGTTTGGCGATTGGGATTTGGAATTTCCGCGGCCAAGAGGCAGCGGGTGTAGCCCTGCCCCTTGAGGCTGGAGAGGATTTCAGACCATTTCAGCCGACCAGGGCGGGCCACCTTGAACGCGACGACCACGGCGCGGCCGGCGTGGGCCGCCGACGCCTTGGCCCAGATCGTGCGGGGGTTGTCATCCTCGACCTTTTCCCCGGTGTCCGGATCGAAACACTCGGCGGCGTGGCTGAACCAGACTTTGAAGTAATCGGTCAGCTCCGTCATCGTGCCCACCGTGGAGCGCGAGGTCTTGACCGTGTTGGTCTGCTCGATGGCGATGGAGGGGCGGATGTTCTCGATCGCGTCGACCTTGGGCTTGTCGAGCAGCTCGAGAAACTGGCGCGTGTAGGCGCTGAAGGTTTCGACGTAGCGCCGCTGGCCCTCGGCATGCAGGGTGTCGAACACCAGCGACGACTTGCCCGCGCCGCTCAGGCCGGTGACGACGATGTAGCGGCCCAGCGGGAGATCGAGATCGAAGCCCTTGAGATTGTTCTGGCGGACGCCCCGGAGCCGGATGCAGCCGTTGAGGTTCTGCTTGACCACAAGGGCAACCGATTGGCCAGCGCGGCGCGAAACGCAACTCTGGTATCGCGATGGCGGGCGGGCTTCTGTCAGGGTCGGCCAATTGTAGGAGCGAGCTTCGGCCTTCGTCCCACAGGCGCGGGACTTCGGCCGACAGGTGCTCGCGACCTGTCCTCCGTAGCCAGGCGAAGGAGGATTGCCGAGGGAAGATCGCCTGCGAGCAGGCTCCTACACCAATCACTCGAGGAAGAATCAATGGGTAGGGCGCGACCGCTGGGCGCGCCGTAACGACATTCGCGGACGGCCCGGCGGTCCGTCCCTACCGGCGCTGCCGCGCCAAAGCGCCCTCCAAAATGGCCGCAGCCCCTCGACAGGCTCGGGGCCCTGAGCTGGTCGAATGGGCAAGCCTGCGTCCCTACGGATGGCTTGATGTTGTAGGGCGGGGTCGCCGAACCCCGCCTGATCGGCGGGCGGCGGCATTCGGCTTGGCGCGCCGTAGCCTCGGCGAAGGCGGGCGATGCCGTCCTACAACCGCTCAGCAGGGCGGCGGGCGCCGCCGCCGGCCAACCCTGGGTCGCGTCTTCAAACCCGCCTTGTCATTCTGAGCGCAGCGAAGAATCCAGTGTGACTGGGCCAGCCGCCTCGATGTCGTCTAGCTGGATCCTTCGCTACGCTCAGGATGACATTTGGCATACCCGACGGGCTGAAGGTGCGTTTTCCTAACCCGCGCCGGTCAGGCGGCCGAACAGGTCGAGGTAGGCCTCGACGTGCCGCAGCGGATCGAACGTCGCGGCCGCGTGGACGTGGGCCCGGGCGGCGCGGTCGGCCCGCTCGGCCGGCGTGGCCCGCGTCAGCCGCTCGAGCGCGGCGCGGAATGCCGCCTGGTCGCCGCGGGGGATGACAAAGCCGGTGTCGCCCGGCAGAAAGCACTCGTCGATGCCCTGCGCCTCATAAACTACGGCGGGCAGGCCGTGCGCCTGCGCCTCAATCACGAAATTCGACAGCGACTCGCTCCGGGAGGTGTGCACGGCGAGGTCGGCCGCGAGGTAGACGGCGCGGGGGTCGCGCCGCCAGCCGAGGAACTTCACGCGCGCGCCGAGCCGCCGCGCCCGCACCAGCCGCTCGCATTCCGGCCGGGTCGCGCCGTCGCCCGCGAGCCAGAGCTGCCAGTCGGACCCGGGCGGAAGGCCGCCGACGATCTCGATCAGCTCATGCTGGTTCTTGGCCGTCCGGAACATCGCCACGCAGACCAGGACGGTGGTGGCGGGGGCGGCGCCCTGCTCGGCGCGCAACGTCTCGTTCCGCGTCAGCGTCGGCGCGGACGGAAAAACGAGCGAATTGTGGATGACCGTGATCTTCTCCGCCGGCAGCGCGTGCGCGGAGACCAGCGTCTGTTTGGCGGCATGGCTGTTGGCCACGATGTGCCGGACGAGCCGCAGGGAGCGGCGGAAAAGGAAGGGCAGCGGCTTGCCCGTGCGCATGGTGCCGACGACCACGGTGCGCGGGAACCGCCGCTGGATGAAGCCGGCGTGGCAGTTGGCCATGCGGCCCATGCACAGCACGACGTCCGGGCCGATCGCGCCCACCGTCCGCAGCAGGCCGGGGGCGAACCAGTCCCAGTGGTGGTCGAAGGCGGTCAGCGCCTGGTGGGTGACGCCGGCCAGCTCGCCGGCGAGGGCGCCGCCCGGGCGGAACGTGAGCAGCACGGCCGGGTGGCCGGCCGCCGCAAACGCGCGGGCCAGGAGGATCGACTGGCGCTCGGTGCCGCCGCTGCGCAGATGGTCCTGGACGAGGAGGATTTTCATTGCTCCGCCGGCGGGGACGGTGACAGTGCTGCGGTTCGCAGATGCATCGATCGGGAACGAGTCTGGTGGTGCGGTGGTTGATCCTCGCGGCCGGCGTGGCCCTGAGCACGTGGCTCGTGCCGGGCATCAGCTGCGACAGCGGCGTGACGCTGGTGGTTGTCGTGCTTTTGCTCAGTCTCTTCAACGCGATTCTCAAGCCGCTGCTGGTCATCTTCACGCTGCCGTTCGTGGTGCTGACGCTCGGCCTGGGTATCTGGCTGATCAACGCCTTCCTGCTGCTGGCGGTGTCGAAGGTGGTCGAGGGCTTTCACGTGCAGGGCTTCGGGTCGGCGCTGTGGGGCGCGCTCATCATCAGTCTGAGCAACATCGTGCTCAGCGGAATGGTCCAGCGCCGGCCGGCGCCCGCGCGCCGGCCGCCCGACGACGTGATCAACATTTGAGCGGCGCCTCCGGCGGCCTCAGGCAGTTGTAGGAGCGAGCTTGCTCGCGACCCGTCCTCTGTAGCCTCGGCGAAGGAGCAAGGCAGATGAGAAATCGCCTGCCAGCAGGCTCCTACATCGGCGGTCGGCTAGATTGTCATTGCGAGGAGCCTCGCCGCGGCGGCGGGGCGACGAAGCAATCCAGTTTGACCCCGACCGGATCCGGGCTGGATCGCCACGGCCCGCAGGCGCGGGCCTCGCGATGACAAGGCAAACTGACCCACTACCCCCACATCATCGACAGGATGATCTGGGCGGTTGCGAGGGCGATCATGGCGCTGCAGCACGAATTCGCTTCAGGCCGCGGACGGCGCCGCGTCCTCCGGCGGGAACGCCCGGCCCCGGTA
>CAZAFS010000332.1:0-4317 GCA_964484165.1 uncultured Opitutaceae bacterium
CCATGACCTTGAACTGGGAGACGTCCTTGAGCGTGGGTTTGACCGTCAGGTGCCGCTCGATCGTCCGGCCCTTGGCGAGCTGGCCGTACGTGATCTTGCGGTCCGGGTTCTGCGTGTCGCTGATCACGCCGTCCTTCACCACGAGTTGCGCCGCCGGCACCTGCAGCGACTCGGCCGCCAGGTCGACCAGTACGGCCTTCGCCTCGGCCGCCGCGGTGCGCAGCGCCGGGCCGAAAAAGCGGGTCGTCATCGATCCCCACGTGCCCATGTCGTATGGGCACAGGTCGGTGTCGCCCATGACCATGTCCACCACGTCCGGCGACACCTCGAGGTCATCGGCCAGCATCTGGGGCAGGGAGGTGATCGGGCCCTGGCCCATCTCGATCTTGCCGGTGAAGCAGGTCACACGCCCATCCTCGCCGATGCGCAGGAAGGCGTTGAAGTCGGTCGGCAGGCTGGGGCGGGCGGGACGGGCGCCGGCTTGGCGAAAGGCCTCCTGCGCGGTGGCGAAGCCGCCGACAGCCACGAAGACGACGATGCCGCCGCCGAGGCGCGCGAGGAATTCGCGGCGCGTGGGGGGCGCGAAGGTGGGTGCGCTGACCAGGTCGTGGAAATCCAGCGGCAGATATTCGTTGGTGTTCATGTTACCGGCCTCCTTTCATCTCGGCGGCGGCGGTCTGGATCGCCTGCACGATGCGGGGATGGGCGCCGCAGCGGCAGAAGTTCTCGTTCATGCCCTCGATGATCTCCGCCTCGGACGGCTGCGGGTTGGAATGAAGCAGGCCGCAGGCGCGGAGGATCATGCCCGGCGTGCAGAAGCCGCACTGCAGGGCGTCGTGTTCCATGAACGCCTTTTGCACGGGATGCAGGGCGCCGTCTGGCGCCAGGCCCTCGATGGTGACCACGTCCTGGCCTTTGACTTCGGCGACCGTCAGCACGCAGGAGCGCACGGCCCGCTGGTTCAGCAGCACGGTGCAACAGCCGCAGTGGCCTTCGCCGCAGCCGAATTTGGTGCCGGTGAGGCCCAGTTCGGTGCGCAGCACCCAGAGCAGGGGCCGTTCGCCATCGACCTTCAGCTCCACCGGGCGGTTGTTCAGTCGGAAGGAAATCGTGTCGGGCATGCGGTCCTCCAAGTTAGGGGTGTGTGGTATTGTCGAAAGGACGGGCGCGTGACGCTGGCGTGGATTGTCATTCTGAGCGAAGCGAAGAATCCATGCTCGGTAGGAAGGTCGCTTGCGACCGATCAATCGCCCGCAAGCGGGCTTCCTACATCTTCGCTGCGCTCAGCATGACAGGCTTCTGAGAATAAGAGATGGAAGGGGCGTCACACGCAACCGACGTATCAGGCTGACGCCAGTTATCGTAAGCAGCGCCGCCGCGGCGCCCAAGTCAAATCTGGCGGGCTGGTATCAGGGGCCATCCAGATACCCGATCAAGGTGGGATTCCGCGGGCATTGGTAGGGGCGCGATCTTGTCGCGCCCTCTGGGACGGGCGCAGCAAGCCTGCGCCCCTACGATGCTTTGCGCTGTAGGGCGGGGTCGCCGAACCCCGCCACATCCGAAATCCTGGCGGCATTCGGCGATGCCGCCCTACAATCGCTTGGCGGACGGCCGCCGCGGGCCATCACAGCCGGAACTCGAACTCGATCTCGTCCTCGATGGGTGTTCCGCCGAGGCCGGTCAACGGAATCTCGGGTTTAAGCTTGCGCGACTCGTGGATCGCGTGGTGGTGCACGGCGACGAGGTTCATTCCCCGGCGCCGGTAGAACTGGATGGCGGGCTCGTTGTCGTTGGTGGTGATCAGCCACAGCCGGCGGCAGCCGAGTTGCCGCGCTCGCTCGCGTGCGGCGTCCAGGAGGCGCGAACCCAGGCCCCGGCCCGGTGGTGCGGCGTGCAGGGTGACGACCTCGAGTTCACGGTCGGCGACGTGGTACGTCAGCAAACCGCTGGGCGTGCCGTCCTCCAGGGCGAGGAAACCTGGCAATAGGTCGGCAAGGTGTAACCGGCCGCGCGACACCACCCGCGTGGAGCCGGCCTGGGTCACAAGGAAATTGGCGACCCACTCGTGGTCGCCAGGTTCAAGGGCGCGAACGGCGATGGCCATGACTGGTGAAGCTCTCAGTTGGAACCATGGAGGAGGTGTAGGAGCGAGCTTGCTCGCGATTGCTGAGGGAAAATCGCCTGCAAGCAGGCTCCTACATCATTTCCCAAACAGTCCACGGATTCTGTCAGGAGTTGTCGGTTCTACGGCTTGATTCTGGCTAAGGCGCCGCGTTCTTTAGCTCCACCCGGAAGCTGTAGCCGTGGCGCGCGAAGCCGAGAGCCTCGTAGAAGCGGTGCGCCGCCGCGCGCTTTTCGTTGCTCGAGAGCAGCATCTTGTAGCAGCCGTGGCGCCGGCAGACCTCCCGCGCGAACTCCATCATCTTTTTTCCGACGCCCCGCCGCTGCGCCGCCCGCGCCACCGCGACGTCCTCGACGATGCCGGACGGCGCGCCGCCGTTGACGAGATTGTCCATGATGAGCAGCGCAAAGGTGCCGACCACGTCCGCGCCGGCTTCGGCCACATACAGCTTGTAGCATGGGTAGGAGGAGATTCTACGGAAGAGCGTTCGGGCTTCCTCCAACGTCAGACTCCGCCGGCGGTCCAACCCGGCGTCACGGTAGACGAAGAGGATCCGGTCCAGATCGGCCTCGGTCGCTTCTCGAATGATGAGGTCCATCTGGTCACGCCGCCTGTTGCAGTGGATTGTGGCTAGGGCTGGCGCGGCTCACCTGCAGCCGGAGGCGGCGCGGCATTGGCCGCGGGCGCCGGCGCCTGGTTTGGCTGCTTACGCTGCCCAAACAGAGTATCCATTTTTGCTTCCCGCTGCTTCAGCTCAGCCAGCGGCGCCACCCCAAACTCACCCCTGAGTCGGTCGGTGACCGTCGGGTCGACTGGGGACATCCGGATTGGAAACCCGGGCCGCGCGGTGCCGTATTGCGTGCCAAACCTCTGCGGTCGCCCCACGCTCACCAGAAAGCGGTCCAGGCTGGCGGCCGCCAGCCATTTCGCTCGCGGCTCTCCCTTCGCAATCGCCACCACGCAGAGATCGTGGCACAGGAGGTAATCGTCGGGCGTCAGAGCGTGCTGCAGAACCATGCCGGCGTGGTAGTAGTCGGCGCCGGTCCTCAGCTGGTCGGCGGCATAGAGTTCCTTCACCCGCTTTTCGCGCTCGTCGTCCCGCCGGCTCATGACAAGGAGGTCGATGGTCTTGCCCTCGTATGCCGGCTGCCGATCGGCTTGGTCCTCGTTGAACAAACGCCTCAGCTCCTCGTTGTCGTCGGGCGCGGCGGCTGCGGGCGCTTCCGCTGCCACCGGCGTGCCGCCCTCGACCGCGTTCTTGGGGTCGAGCCAAACGGCGGTGCCTTTCGTAATCGCGGTCTCGACGAAGCTCTTTGTGGACGCGACCGGCGTCAGCTTGCGAGCCTGCGATTCGGGTAGCGTCGCCAAGAAGCTCTTGGCGGCTTCGTTCGAGCTGAAGAGGGGCACCACGGGTGTTCCCCCGCGGGAAAGGCTGTAATAATAGGTGACGTTCGGCTTCCCGCCCTCGCGAGCTTCGGATAGCAGGAAGACCAACGTCGGCAGGGAAGCCGCCGGGACCGGCGCGTCAGCGGCGTGTGTCAACGTCGCAGCGCCGAGTAGCATGGCGGAGAGCAGATAGGTGGTAGTTTTCATTTTATCGGCTATCGCGAATCGGGATGGGATTTGACATCAAACGACTTGCCGCATTTGCGGCAGTCCGCCGTCTGCAGGGGGAGCGGGACCGGCAGGCCGCTGGCCAGAAGCACGGCGCCGGCGGGGTTGAGCGTCCGGATCGAGACCTCCGTTGAGCCGCAGTACGGGCAGACCAGCATGCCTTCATCGACGGGCGGCATCCGCAGGATCTCCAGCGCGGCGTCGACGTCTGCCTCGGACACGGCGATTCTCACGCCGCCGAGGGCGGGGGAGAGAAGCCAATTGAGGGTGATGGTCGCCTCGTCGCGCAACTCCGCCTTGATCCCGGAACTCTCCAGACGCGAAACCGCCAGGTAGGCCTGGTCCAGGGTCGGAAAAGCGGCGATGACTTTCATGGCCAAGTGGGATTTCCTTGGATATGGCCTTTCTGTAACGGATGTCGATTTCCACCGGAGCTTGACCCGCGACATGGAACTGGTGGCACGCCGCGCGCCGGGCGCGCTATTCGCTGGCGCGGAGCCGGCCCATTCGCTAGGAACTCCGGTTTCAGTGACGACGATCTATCTCATCCGCCACGCGCAGAGTCTGCCCCGGCCGGAACA
>CAZAFS010000333.1:0-4307 GCA_964484165.1 uncultured Opitutaceae bacterium
CCAGTCGGCGAGCAGGCCGGCAAACAGGGTCGAGATCACGCTGCCCAGCAGCACGGCGGCCACAATGAAGGAGAGTTGGCCGGCGTTCAGTCCGGAGGTGGCCTCCAAATAGGGCAAGGCACCGGCAATAATCCCGACGTCCACCCCATAAAGCAGCCCGCCCAGTCCCGCGACCAGCAGGAGAAAGCGGTTGTAGCCGATCTTGGGGGCTCCAGGCCCGGCTCCTCCTGTTGCGTTGGGATTGTCCATTTGCCTTCGTTGGGTTTGGATTTTTCGGCCAAGCACGCCACGCCCGAGCAGCCGATCAGGAGGTGGGCGGCCCGGGCGGAAGCGCGATGGCGCGCAGATACTGCCGCCACGCCTCAGGCGTGAGGGTGATGCGTTTGTCCTGTTCGGCGGCGGCCGCCACGAGCAGTTTGAGCGAAGGGGCGATGGGGAATTCGACCGCGGCCGATCCGAGGTCATTCGCCCGCTGAAGCTTGCCGCTGCACATTCTCACCCAGCCGTCATCGGGAGCATGGCCCGAGAGGAGCACCTGCACGGCATTCTCGCCTACGGCGCTGATGTCGGCTAAGGCTTGCGCTACGACGGCCGTGTCTTTCAGGGCCGGAGCTTTCCCGGCAAGGTTGTCGGCGACATGCCGGCCCGCGGAATTCCAAATCCTGAGCCGCTCGATGAGCTGGGCGGCCAGCCCGGGATCAAGGGAGCCTGGCTGGAAAAGAAATCGGTTCACCAATTCGGTGAAGGTCCGCGCCGGGGCGCTGTCCGCTCGGGCGCAGTCCCCCAAATTCGTGAGCGGGGTGTTTTGCACGACCCCGGGTTGGACTTCACCGCGACGGTAGCCCTTCACCGGCTCAATAATATCGGCGAGCGTCCGGAGCGTCTGCACGTCGGCGGACGTGGCCTGGTCGCCAGCCAAGCGCCGCAGCATGAGTTCGTAGTTCTTCTCATGGAGGAGGCCGGCCTCTTCCAGCCGGACGCCCACGGCAGCCAGACGGCGGTACATGTCATCCACGTCGCGGACCTCTCGGGGAGACCAGAGGCGCTCGGCGATCGCGGCGGTGCGCGGCCAGATCACCGCATCAATATTCTCGGGCGTCGCGTACTCCGACCACAGGGTTGCTTCCCCGCCCAGGATGCGTCGCTGTTCGCCGGCGGAAAGTGTGGTCGTTGCGGGCAAAGGATCGTTGAGGTAGTGATCGGAAGCCGGATAAAGGAGATTAATGTAGTAGCCGTTCGAGAGGATGCCGGTGTAGCCCTGCCGCGCCGCGGCCTCGAGCGAGGCGTAGCCCCGCCACGAATGGATGACCGCGTCCTTCGGCAGATCGGGATGCAGAATTTCATCCCAACCGATCAGCTTCTTGCCGTGGCGCGCCAGAATCTCGGTCACGCGGCGGTTGAAGTAGGCATGGAGTCCTTCGTTATCCTTCAAGCCGTGTTCCCGGATGAAAGCCTGGATGCGCGGATTGGCATTCCACTGCACCCCGTTGTTCTCATCACCGCCGATGTGAACGTAGGCATCCGGAAACAGTCCCGCCATTTCGCCGAGAAAGTCGTCGAGCAATCGATAGAGCGCCTCATTTGTCGGATCCAGCACCGGGTCGAAAACTCCCCAGTGACGTTCGATCGAGTAGGGACCGGGCAGGCTGGCCAGTTCCGGATGGGAGACCGCCCAGCTGGTGGCGTGGCCGGGTATGTCAAACTCCGGCACCACGCGTACGCCGCGGGCCTGCGCATAAGCGACGATGTCCCGGATCTGCTCTTGGGTGAAGTATTGGCCGTCCGAGCCGCGGGCTTGCAGCTCGGGGTGAGTCCGGCTCTCGATCCGGAATCCCTGGTCTTCCGTGAGATGGAGGTGCAATACGTTGAGTTTCACCAGCGACATGCCATCGAGATTGCGTTTGATCACCTCGATCGGCTGCCAGTGCCGGGCCACGTCGATCAAGAGGCCGCGCCAGCAAAACCTGGGTTGGTCGCGTATGCTCACTGCCGGCAAAAAATAGCCGTCGGCGTCCTGGTTGAGCAATTGCAGCAGGGTTTCCAGTCCGCGCAGCGCGCCGACCACGGTCGGGGACCGCAAGGTCGCCGCTCGGCCGGTGATATCGAGCGTGTACGATTCGTCTTCATCGACGGAAGGGACGGAGCGGCCTGGTCCCTGACAATCGATCACCAGGGTGGCGAGGGCTGTCGGGGAGACGGCGGGCCGGACCAGTTTCAGGCCCGTGCGTGCCTCCCAGCGGCGCAACGCGCGGGATATCGCGTCCGTCAGGCGCGGGTCCTGGTGGCCGCGCACGGCGACAGCAAACGTCTCCGCAATCCGCAGCTGTCCGGGCGAAAAGCGAAGGTCCGCCGGAACCGGCATCAGGTCGAGTTTCATCGGTACGGCAGTCTCGGATGAGCGGACAAGCGGGATCGAAGCCCAGGATCCGATCGCAAAAATCGCCGCCCGTCGCAACCCGCGCGGCAGCGGCATCAGACCGGGCTTAGAGTTGTCCATGGCGGAGGAATTCTTCGGGGCTGTAGCGTTTGAACGCCTCGATCGCCTCATATTCGGCGAGACCCAGCGCGTTGTAAGCGGCGGCGAGACGCCGGCTCCGGTCCTCCGTCCGCTGCCAGAACTCGCGACGGTCGTCGCCCAGAAAGAGGGCCTGATCCTTCTGTGTCTCGTGCCGGAAGATCGCGCGCCGGCGGCGCAGCACCTCCTGGGGGCTGAGCGGCACGGCGAGATCGATCTCGTCCAGCTCCCATTCCGCCCAAGCCCCGCGGTAGAACCAGAGTTCCGCCTCACGGAACCATGGTTCGCCCGCGCTGCGCTCCAACGCATCACGCAGCGCGTGCAGGCAGAGCCGGTGGGTGCCGTGCGGATCGTCGAGGTCGCCGGCCGCAAAGACCAGGTGCGGACGCAGCGCGCCCAGCAATTCGCGCATGCCCTCCACATCGGCCTCGCCCAACTGCCGCCGCCGCATCGGGACGCCATGGTAGAACGGCAAATCAAGAAAATGCAGATGACTCGTGGGCACACCGCAGACATGAGCGGCCGCAACCGCCTCGTGGCGGCGGACCAGGGCCTTCCAGCGGGTCACTTCCGCGAAAGCAGGCAGGACGCCGTCCCCCTCGTAGGCGGAACAGAGCGCTTGCAGGCGTTGGGTCGCTTCGGAATCAGCCAGTCCGGTGTCGCGGACGAAGAGTAGCGCGCGCCATAACGATTCATCCGAGACGGCGTTGGCCCCCGAGACTTGGTAGGCGATGTGCACCTCGTGGCCGTGCTCGACCAGGCGGCACAGCGTGCCCCCCATCGAGATCACATCATCGTCGGGATGGGGTGAGAGCACCAGCACGCGTTTGGGAAACACGCTTGCCGAGGGCGCCCGCAGCGGGCGCACCGGCGCGTCGCCGGGTTTGGTGCGGGCGGGATCACGCCCCCCCGGCCAGCCGGTGATCGTGTGCTGCATCTGATAAAAGCCCGCGAGATTGGTTTCGTAGGCAGAACCGTAGACTTGCAGCAAATCCTGGAGACTGGATTCGTTGTAGTCGTCGTCCGTCAGCTTGAGGATCGGCTTCCTGCGCTTTTGCGACAGCCACAAGATGGCGCGACGGGTCATCCGTTCGTCCCAGGCAAGGCCCTGATCTTCCAGCGCACCGACCAGCCAGGGCGTCCGGTAGCGCCCGAGCGCACCCGCGGCGGCCTGATCCAGGACGAAATGCGCCTGGTCGTGTTCCTGAAGAAATGAGGCGGGCACCTGCGGGGTGATCTCCCCTTCAATGGCGGTGCGCACGATGCCGGCCTTGTGTTGGCCCCAGGCCATGAGCGCGATGCGCCGCGCTTCCAGGATGGTGCGGACGCCCATCGTGATCGCATAGCGGGGCGTGTGTTCCTCACCGCCGAAGTCCCCGGCGGCATCGCGACGGGTGAGCGGGTCCAGGGTCACCAGCCGGGTGCGCGAGCGCCGGGCACTGCCCGGCTCGTTGAAACCGATGTGCCCGGTGCGACCGATGCCGAGAATCTGGAAATCGATGCCGCCTGCGGCGCGGATCTTCTCCTCGTAATTGCGGCAGTGCGCGTCGACGGCTGCGCCGGCCACGGTCCCGTCAAACAGGTTGATGTTGGCGGCCGGCATATCGACGTGGTCGAACAAATGCCCCCGCATGTAGGAGCCATAGCTTTGGGGATGATCGGGGGCGAGCCCGCGGTATTCGTCGAGATTAAAGGTGATGACGTTGGCGAAACTGAGCTGCTCCTCGCGGTGCAACCGGACGAGCTCGGCGTAGAAACTCACCGGCGTGGAACCCGTGGCGAGTCCCAGCAC
>CAZAFS010000334.1:0-4283 GCA_964484165.1 uncultured Opitutaceae bacterium
TTGTCGCCGGTCAGGACCTTGACGTCCACGTTCAGGCTGTGCAACCGCTTCAAGGCCTCGGTGGCGGTATCCTTGGGCGGGTCGAGGAAGGCCAGGAAACCCAGCAGAATCAGGTCCGATTCATCCTTGACCGAATACACCGGCTCATCGGAACCGCCCGGCATTTGCTTGTAAGCCAGGGCGATTACCCGGAAGCCCTGACCGTTCAGATCGTCCGCCAACTGCCGGCGTTTGGCGTCGTGCTCGGGCAGGACTTTGATGACCTCCCCTTTGACTTCCACCCGGGTGCACTGGCTCAGCACTTCCTCCACCGCGCCCTTGCAAATCAGCGTATTCAACCCGGTGTCGTCTTCCACCACCACCGACATCCGGCGCCGCACGAAGTCGAAAGGAATCTCGTCGATCTTGCGGTACTTCTCGTCCGCCTTCAGGTGCTCTCTCAACTCCTTGTGGTCGAGGATCGCGGCATCGAGCAGGTTCTTCAACCCGGTATGGTGGTAGCTGTTCAGGTAGCCGTACTGCAGCACTTTCTCGCTGGGATCGCCGTGTACATCCAGATGCTTTTCGAGCACGATCTTGCCTTGGGTGAGCGTGCCGGTCTTGTCGGTGCACAGCACGTCCATCGCCCCGAAGTTCTGGATGGCGTTCAGGCGTTTCACTATCACCTTCTTGCGCGCCATCGCGAGGGCGCCCTTGGATAGATTGACGGTCACGATCATGGGCAGCATTTCGGGGGTCAGCCCGACCGCCACGGCCATCGCAAACAGGAATGCTTCCAGCCAGTTGTGCTTGCTCAGGCCGTTGATGAGGAACACCGCCGGGACCATCACGGCGATGAAGCGGATCATCAGCCAGGTGAACTTGTTCACGCCCAGGTCAAAGCTGGTCAGCTGGCGCTGACCGACGATCCGGGCGGCCAGCGATCCAAAGTAGGTCCGGTTCCCGGTGTGGATGACCACGGCGGTCGCGGATCCGCTCTCCACGTTGGATCCCAGGAAGCAGAGGTTGGGAAGTTCCAGTGGGTTCTGGACGTCGGCCGGCGCTGGCGCGGCTTTCTTCTCCACCGGCAGGGCTTCGCCGGTGAGGGCCGCCTGATTCAGGAACAGGTCTTTGGCGGCAAGCACCCGGACATCCGCCGGCACCATGTCACCGGCGGCCAGCCGGATGATATCGCCCGGCACCAACCTCGCGAGCGCGACTTCTTCTTCCTTGCCGTCTCGCATCAACGTCGCGGTGTTGCTGACCATGGCCTGGAGTTTTGCGGCCGCGTTATCCGCCCGCAGTTCCTGGAAGAAACGCAACACCACGCCCAGAAGCACCATCACGAAAATGACCGCCATCGCCCGCAGGTCACCGGTCAGATAGGAAAGCACTCCCAGCGCGGTGAGCAGGAGGACCAGGGGATTCTTGATGTTGCCCAGGAGGCGCATCAGGGCCGAGGGCCGCTTCTCCCGGGCAATCTCGTTCGCCCCGACCTGCTTCCAGCGAGACGCGGCTTCCGCCTCGCTCAGGCCGCTGAGTTGCGATCCAAGCTCCTTCAGAACGGTATCGGTATCGGCCCGCGCTTTTTCCAGGAGTTGAACGGAATCAGGCGCCCCGTTCCCGCCCGGGAGGTTACCTGGACGCGGCGATGCGTGCTGGGTCGTCTTGGGGTTTTCCATCATGCCTCCACTGGGGATGCCGGTTGGCCGGGGTTTTGTCGTCAGAGCCGTTGGCGGATGGACTGCAGTTTTCTGCGACGCGCCTTATCCGCTGCCGGTTGACTCGTTCTGGGTTGTTTCAGCGTATCGCCGCAATGTTTCGACCACGCCGGCCGCCCGGTGGTGCGGGACAAAAGTCAACGCGCCATGGATGACCACCAGCGCGCCCGAGGCCGCTGAAACGTCTCGGGGACTCTGGTGGAACGGGCCCGGTTCGACCGCGGCGCTGCACCGGCAGCCACCGGTTGGCGGCATGCGGGGCGAGGCCGGCTGTCTCACCGCGGCCAGCGGCAGCCGGGTCCAGGCAGGAAGATACATATGCTGCGACCGCGCACGACGATTTCCGATTATCCCGGCCTGCTAATCCTCCTTTTTGTCGTCTTTGCCGGGCTTCTGATCGGTCCGTTCTTTGGTCGCTGCCGGCCGCTCGGCGACAGGCTTGGTCTCATGCTTTGCCTGCGGCTGGATCTCACGTGTGGCCACCGGCGCGGTCGTCTCATGTTTGGCCTGCGGTTGCGTCTGCGGGGTCTCGTGATTGGCCTGCGGCGGCGTCTCGTGTTTGGTCACGGGGGCCATGTCCTTTTTGGCCTGCGGTTGGGTCTGCGGGGTCTCGTGATTGGCCTGCGGCCGGTTCTCCGGCTTGGCTGCGACGGCGGCGGGAGGAGGCCTGGCATTCTCGCGGGCCGGTTGCTGCTGCACGCGCTTCTCCTCGTCACGCTTCGCCGCCGGGCTCTGCCCGGCGGCTGGGCGGACCTCGTTCGTCACGGCTGGCGGCTGTGATTCACGCGTGGGACGCGCTGGCGCGGCTTGGTTGCGAACTGCGACCGGGGTCGCTTTCTGCTCAACCGGACGCGGCTGCGGATCGCGCGCGGGCCGGGCCGTTTCAGTCTGGTTGCGACCCGGGGCCGGGACTGCTGGCGCACGGGTTGCTGTTGGTGACGGGTGTTTGGCGACGACGCTCGCTTCCTCCCTGCTGCGCAGCTGGCGAACCGGGACCGCCTGCATCGCTCGTCCGCTGGCCCGTTCGATGGCCGCGGGACCCGGACCTTCGTTGATCACGGTCTTGTTGATGACCGTATTATTCACGATGATCGTGGTGGAGCGAACGGGGTCCAGAAACCGGCGTTCCTCGACAAAGTGGTACCCCCCGGGCGCAGAGCCTCTCCGGTTACCCTCTACCACGGCCCTTCCGGATGGGCCCAGGGGCGCCCAGCCGACGTATCCGCCGCCCTCTCGCCAGGAGACCCACGCGGGGGCCCATTGCGTCTGCGGCACCCAATACCAGCCATATTGCGGGTTCGAATCCCAGCGCCCATAATGGTAGGTGGCCCAGCCCCAGGGCTCATCGCTGGCCCAGTACCAGCCGGCGTCGGTGCGCTGCCAGTAACCGTTGGAATAGGGACTCCAGTCGGCGCTCACTCCGCCTGGAATCCAGCAACGGCCGGAGGATCCGACCATCTCCCATCGCCCGTACGGGCTGAGTGGCTCGTAGAAATCGCTTTCGGCCCGAATCTCCACGTAGGAGTCGTCGCCCGGCCCCGATGGACCATAATACGCGCCACCGGATTGCGGTTGTCCCTCGTAGGGCGGGCATCCCGTCAAGGCGACGACCACGATACCGCAGAACACGAGTCCGCCGATTCCGGCCCAAGGCTTGGATCTATTCACGGAGTCATCCCTCGGTTCAACAAATCAAGAACGCGCCGTTGCTCGCGAAACACGACGATGCGGGCATCAAGGGCGAACCGGATGAATCCTCCCGCCCGGCGTTTTCCGTAGACACCGTAGATGGCTTCGATGAGGTTGCCGAACGTCAATGGCTTCCGTCGATGGCTGGCTTTCATGCCACGATGCTAGGATGGGAAGCCTTGTGCGGGCTATGGGGTGTTGCCCCACCGGCGAACGAACCGGGTCGTCGCCACCGGGATCGGTTCAGGCCGCGGCCGTGGCTGGGGGCGGCCAGGGAATGAGCACCTCGATTTTCGTGCCGGCGCCGGGAGCAGATTTGACCGTGAGGGCGCCGCCCACATAGGCCGCCCGCTCGCGCATGCTGAGCAGACCAAGGCCGACCTTTTCTTTTCGTCTGGCCGCGTGCTGCTCCGGGTCGAAGCCGATCCCGTCGTCATTGATCGCCAACTGAACGAAGGTGCGCTGTCTCAGGCGCACGGTAACGTGGCGGGCGCGGGCGTGCTTCTCGACGTTATTCAAGGCCTCCTGGAGAATGCGGTAGAGCGTCAACTCGGTGTCGGCGGACAGCCGCGCGGTCAATCGCCCGCAGGTCAGCTTGACGGCCACGCCCGTCCGACGCGCGAACTCCGTCCCGGTGTCGCGCAGGGCGGCGACCAAACCCAGTTGGTGCAAGACACTGGGCCGCAAATTCCGCGAGATGCGCTCCACTTCTTCGGCCGTCTTGCCGAGCATTTCGCGGAGTTTTATCGCCTCTGTTTTCAAGGGCCGGTCGCGCGCCGCGATTTTGTCCGCCAGCGCCTGGCTGCAAAAGTGGGTGGCGCAAAGCAGCTGGGTGATGTTGTCGTGCAATTCGAGGGCCACGCGCCCGCGCTCGGCTTCCTGCGCCTGCACCAC
>CAZAFS010000335.1:0-4274 GCA_964484165.1 uncultured Opitutaceae bacterium
GTGCTGCTCGGCATCTATTCGCACATGATCGAGATTCCGCTCTACCTGCCCAACTATTTCGTCGCTTCGCTGATCGCGGTGCAGGTCGAGGCGCAGATGAAGCGGGCCGGCGCCATCGGACCGGAATTTGAGCGCATGGCCACGATGGGCCGGGTGACGCCGGACCTCTGGATGATCCATGCCACGGGCAAGCCCGTGGGCCCGGAGGCGCTGCTGGACGAAACCCAGCAGGCGCTGGCCGCGGTCGGCGCCACGCAATGAAGTGGGCGGGCTTCCTGCGTCGGACTCTCGGCGGCCGACTCGGCCCGGCCGCGCTGACGGCCGCACTCGCCCTGCGCCTGCCGGCAGCCTCGCCATGGCCGGAGGTCCAGAGCGACCTGCCGCCGGATCCCAACGTCCGCTGGGGCGAGCTGCCCAACGGGCTGCGCTACGCGATCCTGGCAAACGCCGAGCCGAAGAACCGGATCTCGCTCCGCCTCCTCGTGGCGACGGGCTCGCTCTATGAACGCGACGACGAGCAAGGCGAAGCGCATTTCGTCGAGCACATGTTGTTTCGCGGCACCAAATCCCATCGCGGCGACACGCTCAATCAGTTGTTGCAGCGGGCTGGGATCGGATACGGGCCGGACAGCAACGCGTTCACCGGCTACAAATCGACCGTTTATCATCTCGAACTGCCCGACACCCGCGAGGCGACGCTGCGCCTCGGCCTCGAGACTTTTCGGGAATATGCCACCGAGGCGCTGATCGAGCGCCGCGACGTCAACACCGAGCGCGGCGTGATCTTGAACGAGGCCGCCTCCCGCCTGACGCCAGAGTACCTTGTACAGCTCATGAATCTCGATTTTCTGTGGCCGGACTCCCTCGTGGTTCGCCGCGTGCCCATCGGCCAGAACCAAGTCATCCGGAACTGCACTCGCGACCAGCTGGCGCGGTTTTATGACGCGTGGTACCGGCCGGAGCGGCTGGTGCTCGTCGTGGTCGGGGATATGGACCCCGCCTTGGTCGAGCCGATCGCGCGCGAGACCCTGGGTTCACTCCGCGGGCACGGTTCAACGGGGACCCCGCCGCCGCCATTCGCCCCGGATCGCGCGTCCGGTTCCAACGTAAGTCTGGTGGGGGATGCGCGCCTGCCCGGGGTTGCGTTCACCCTCGAGCACCCGGTGCCCTGGCCGCGGGCGCCCGACACGCACGCCCACCGGGCCGAGTTCCTGCACCTGGCCTTGGGAATGTCGATGCTGCAAAGCCGGCTGGAGAAATTCGCCCACCAGAATGAACCCACGTTCGTAGCGCCGGTGGCTTCGGTAACCAACCCGGTGGTCGACTGGCTGGTAGTCTCGTTGAGCGCCAACAGCGATCTGCCTCACTGGAATCGCGCCCTTACCGATCTCGAGAAAGAGCACCGGCGCGTGTTCCTCTACGGATTCACCGCCGAGGAATTGCGGATCGCCAAGGCCGCCTACGCCGCCGCGTACGCCCAGGCCGTGCGCTCCGCGGCGTCGCGTTCCTCCCAAGCGCTCGCGGACCAACTGGCCGATTCGATCCTCAACGGCTACGTGTTTCCGACACCGGCCGCGCAGGCGGCGGATGCGACGCCGGCGATCGAAGCGACGACGCCAGCGGAGTGTCTAACCGCGTTTCGCGCCGCCTGGACCAGCGCGGCACCGCACGTGTTCGTGGCGGCGAACAACCTGTTTCTGGGCAACCGCAATGAGGTCGCAGATGTGCTGAACAACAGCCGGCTGACCAAGGTGGCCCGCCCCCCATCCGAGGCGCCCCCGGCCTTCGCTTACACGGATTTCGGGCCGCCCGGGCGCATCGTGCGCGAGGAACCGGTGCCCGACCTGGATTTGCGGCTGGCCACTTTCGCCAACGGCGTGCGTCTGAATTTCAAGGCGACCACTTTTGAATCGGACCTTGTCGCGGTCTATGTCATGGTCGGGAACGGCAAACTCAGCCAGCCGGTTAGCGAACCGGGCCTCGATCTGCTGGCCGACCAGGTGGTGATGGGCGGCGGTCTTGGGCGCCATACCGCCCAGCAAATCAACGATGTCCTAGCCGGCCGCTCGCTGTCCGTCTCCTTCGGCGTCACCACCGACGCCTGTGTGTTCAGCGCGCGGTGCTCCCGGAACGACCTCAAGCTCTGCCTCGAACTCATCAACGCCTACCTCACCGACGCGGCGTACCGTCCCGACACGCTCACGGCGGCGCGAGCCGCGTTTGGCTCGATGTACGAATCTCTCGCTGCTTCGCCGGGTGGCCCCATCACGCAATACGCCTCGCAGATCATGGCCGGCAACGATCCCCGTTTCGGCATCCCCAATCCGGAGCGTCTCGGCGCCCGCAACCTTTCCGAGCTCACCCAGTGGCTCGAGCCCCAGTTCAAGCACGGCCCCATCGAACTCGCGATTGTCGGCGACACCACCTGGGAGGAGGCATCGTCCGCCGCAGCCGGAACGCTGGGTGCCCTCCCCGAACGACAACTGAGAATGGATTCGCCAGCCTCCGGCGCCCCGCCGGCTCCGGCCCAAACGCCGCAAGAACGGACCCATCACTACGTGACGGCCCTCACCCTCCAGCAGTGCGCCATTGCGTGGTTGTGGCCGATGCCGGACTGGACCGACTTCCACAAGGAACGCCGCTATGCCCTCCTCGCCAACGCCATCACTGAGCGACTTCGGGCGCGCATCCGGGAGGACCTGGGCGCGGCCTATTCGCCGTCGGCCTCCCTCGTCGAATACGAGGGCTTTCCGAACTTCGGGTACTTGCTGGCCTATGTGGAGGTGCCGCCCAAACGCGCCACCGAGGTCATGCGCGCGGTGGACAAGGAGATCTCCCGCCTGCGCTCACGCTCACTTAGCGACGCCGAGTTCCGGCAGATCAAGGAGCCGCTGGTGCGGGCACGGGAGGAAGACGTGCGGACCAACGATTATTGGGCGGTCACCGTCCTGCGCGACGCCCAGCAGCACCCCGAGCGCCTCGCGGCAGCCCGCGACCGGCAGGCGGATTTTACCTCTATTTCCAGCCAGGACCTCCGAGCGTTGGCCAAGCAGTGCCTCGATGTCGACCGCTGCGTGCTGCTCACGGCCGAACCGGGCGTAGTCATCAAGATCCAGCGGAAATAACCCGGGCGCAACCCCCGCCGGCTAGTGCATCGCCTTCTGGGCCCGGGCGGTCAGGGCGGTGAGTTCCGCCTCGAGCTGGCTGTTGGGCTCCACCCGCAGGGTGCGGCGCGCCTGCGCCACCACCGCGAGCGCGTCCGTCGCCCGGTCATTCCGCAGCAGATGGTCGACGAACGGAAACACGATCTGGTCGTAGAAATCGATGCCGGCGCCGCGGCCGAAGGAATTCAGCACGCTGTAGAAGGTGCGGATGCGGGTGTTCAGGTCGTCGCCCGCCATGCTGCGCCGCATGATGTCCTGCGCCTGCTGGATGCTGAGGTCGCTGCGATTGGCCTCGTATTTCCGCGCGGTGCTGCGTTCGACCTGGTCGGCCAGGCTCGTCTCGCCGCGGGCCCGCAGGCTCGCGATGTAGAGGGTCCGGAACTCGGCCTCGACGTCGGGATAGCGCTGGAACGCGCGGGCGGCCTCCTGCAGCACGCTTTCGAGCTGCGGCGCCGCAACGCGCAGGCGCTGCTGCGCGGCGAGCAGGAGCTGCCAGGCGTCCAGATTGCGGGGCTCGACGTTGACCGCATTGCGGGCGGCCCGCGCCGCGCCGGCGAAATCGCCCGCCCGGAAATAGACCTCGGCGAACTGGGCGTGAATCCGCGACGTCTGGTACAGCGGCAGCCGGCGGAAGCCCTCGCTGAGAAAGGCCAGCTCATGATCGGAGATGTTCGACCAAGTCTGGGGGTCGAACGCCAGGCCGGACACGAGTTTCTGTTCGGCGTAACGGCCGCAATCGAGCCGCCAGTGCCCGCTGCCATCGAGGAAGCCGAACCAGGCATGCCGGCCGTCAAGACCCTCGCCGCGGAAGAGCAGCGTCGGCACCCCCTTGGCCTTGCCGACCATCGCGGCGAAGTACGCCTGATCCACGCAGATGCCGCCCGCCGCGAGGATGTCGGGCAGCCGGTAGGTGGGCTGCGGCCACATCATCGCGCCGCCGGTGAACCGGTCGCGCCGATACCGGACGAGATCGTAGAGTTTGGCCAGCTGGGCCAGCGGCATCCGGATGGTCTTCTGCGCCCAGACCATTTCGTCAAACGTGGCCCCGGTATCGACGACGAATTTCAACTCCGACGCCGGCAGCTGGCGCAGGTGCTGGAGCGTGGCGCC
>CAZAFS010000336.1:0-4272 GCA_964484165.1 uncultured Opitutaceae bacterium
CGGCGTGTCTTCAGACCCCCAATTCCTGCCATCTGTCATCCTGAGCGTAGCGAAGGATCCAGTAGAATTCCGCGGCGAGCCCCGACGGTGTCTCACTGGATGGCTGCATGTCGGCCTGCGGCCTCGGTACTTCACTTCGTTCAGAATGACAATCGGAGTTTGAAGACGCGGCTTAGCGTCCATTAGCGGTTGAAAAAGGATTCTTCGTCTACTTTGGTGTCTGCGTTCGAGGATCCCGTCCGCGAGGTTACCCCACCCCCATGAATCCGCCGGATAAACCCCGCGCTGTCCGCAGCGAGGGATTGTTCCAGTCGCGCTACCCCGAGGCCAGTTTCAGCGCGATCGCCTTTGGCGTCATCTTCGGCGCGATCATGAACGCGGCCATCACGTACTCCGGCCTGAAGATCGGCTTCACCATTTCCGGCACCGCCATCGCCGCGGTGGTGGGCTTCGGCGTGCTGCGCGGCATCCTGCGGCGCGGCTCCATCCTCGAGGTCAACATCGGCCAGACCGTCGGCTCGGCGGTGAACATCGTGAACTCCGGCATCATCTTCACGGTGCCGGTCATCTTTCTGCTCGGCTACCGGATGACGTTCACCGATCTCAATTTCTGGCTGCTCACGCTGGCCTGCATGGCCGGCGCCATCCTGGGCGTGGCCTTCATCGTGCCGCTGCGCAAACAAATGCTCGACATCGAGCGGCTGCGTTTCCCCACCCCGACGGCGGTGGCGGCGATCCTGAAGTCGCCCGGCGCCGGCACGGCGAAATCGGTCGTGCTCGCGGCCGGCGTGCTGGTGGGCATGCTGGTCTATGCGCCCGCCGGCCTGCCCGCGCTCCACCTGCCCGGCTACGCCACGCTCAACCTGCGGCTGCCGGCGGAGACCGATCCGGTGCTCGCAGCTACGGGCGCGGCCGGCTCCCATCTCACGGAACGCGTCGACCGGAACCGCGATGGCCAACCGGATCTGGTCGTGTCCAACGAAACGATCGATGTGGGCCGGCTGCTGCACCTGCCCGATTCCATGCTGCTGGCGTTTGCGATCGCCCCCTTCGCCTTCGGCGCCGGCTACCTGACGGGCCGGCCGGGGCTCATGGTGCTGGCCGGCGGCGTGCTGGCGTACCTGGTGTTGAACCCGCTCGCTTATGCCCTCGGCTGGACGCCCGCCACGGTCCGCGGCTTCCAGCTCCCGAATTACGCGCTCGACGCTTTCAACCGTCCGCTGGGCATCGGTCTTTTGCTGGGGGGCGCGTTGATGGGCGTCGCCACCGCGCTGCCGTCGATCAAGGAGGCGGTCAAGAGCATCGCCACGACCCGGCGCCGGGATTCCGGGGGGCCGGCCCCCGCCGACGAGATGAGTTTCCGCACGCTCGTGATCGTCGCCCTCGCCGGCACCGGCCTGCTGCTGTTCACCACCGAATGCATGGGCGGCACGGTCGGCGACACCGGCTGGCTGCACGCCCTGTCGCCGTGGCTGGCCCGGGCGGCGATCGTGGCGGTCTCGGTCGCCTGGATCTGGTTCGCCGGCATCATCATCTCCCAATGCGCCGGCATGACCGACTGGTCGCCGATCTCCGGCATGGCTCTGCTCACGGTCGTCCTGGTCATGATGCTGGCGGGCAAGGACGACGTGATGTCGGCCGTGATGATCGGCGCCGCCCTGTGCGTCGCCATCACCTGCGCCGCGGACATGATGGGCGATCTGAAGACCGGCTACCTCGTCGGCGCGCAACCCCGGCGCCAGCAGGTCATCCAGCTCGTCGTGAGCGCGCTCGGGCCGTTGATCACGATGGCGACGCTGATGCTCATCGTCGGGGCCAACCTCAAGCTGACCGGGCACCCCATCGGTCCCGGCACCCCGACCGCGGCGCCGCAGGCGCAGGCGCTGCAGGCCGTCATCACCGGCGTCCAGGGCGGCGAGATGCCGTACGCCCTGTATGGATTTGGCGCCCTGCTCGGTGTGCTGCTGGGCCTCGGATCGTTCGCTGGCCTCGGCGTGCTGATCGGACTGTCGATGTACCTTCCGTTCGTCTACATCCTCACCTACGGCCTGGGCTGCCTGACCAACATCAGCCTCGGCCGCCTCAAGGGCCGGGCCTGGGCGGAGGCCTGGGGCGTGCCCTTCTGCGCCGGGCTGATCGTCGGCGAGGCGCTGCTCGCGCTTGTCATCAACTGCCTCGTCCTCGTGCGCGGCTGAACCATGCGCCCGCTGGCCAATCTTCTCGTCATGGTTTCCCTCGTTGCCGGCGTTTTCGGCGCGGCGACGGCCTACCTGCCGCCGCTCAGCCTGCCGGACAGCCAGCTCCAGGGCCTGACGCTCAACGCGCCGGCGGGGATCCGCGCCGACCCGGCCGGCCAACCGCAGCCGCTGGCGGTCAAGAACGCGCGCCTCACGCCCGAGTTGCTGGCCGCCTTGCGCGCAGCCGGGGTGCGGCGGGTGCGGGTGAAGGAGTTTGCCCTGGCCCGCTGGAGCGGCGCGTGGCTGTTCCTGGCGGGCTGCGCCGGCCTCACGCTCGGCGCCGGGCTGCTGCGCGCCAGTGCGAAAAGGACGCTCGCCGCCGCGCCGGCCAAAGGCGGCGCGCCCCGCCAATCCCCCGAGGCCGTCCTCGCGGCGATGCGCGGCGCGGTGGAGGCTCTGCGCGCCGAACTGCCCCGCCTGCCCGACGCCGAGGAGCGCCTGCGGCGCGTGCTCGAGGTGCTGACCGAGGTGCAGGAAAAATTCGTGCCCGATTTCGCGGCGCTGCGTCCGGTGCTGACCGCCCGCCTCGGCCTCGCCGGCTATGCGCGGCTGATGGACCGGTTCGCCGCCGGCGAGCGCCAGGTCAACCGCGCGTGGTCCGCCGCGGCGGATGGCATTGAGGACGAGGTGACGGACTGCCTCGCACAGGCGGATCTGCTGCTGGCGGAAGCTGCGGCGGCGGTCGGCGCCGCGACCTTGGGGCGCGGTTAATCGCTCGCAAGCGAGCTTCCTACACTGTTGGTCGGTCATTTGTAGGGCGGGGTCTCCCGACCCCGCCATCCTTCGAGGCGGGATCGGGAGATCCCGCCCTACAATTTCTAACTGCGTCAGCCGGCGGCGGGGTCAGGCCGCCTTCGCGTGATGCTACGGCGGGCCAAGGCGACCCCGCCCTACAACCTTTCGCCGCCGAGCCGCCGGCTCGGCCGGCCTTGTGCAATTGTAGGAGCGAGCTTGCTCGCGATGGCAGATGCCAAATCGCCTGCAAGCAGGCTCCTACATGATCCACCAAACGGTTTGGGCGCGAGCGAGCACGATCATGGTGCCACCGCCCACAGCCGCACGCTCAGCCCACCGCCGGGTAGCTGCCCAGCCATTTCACCAGCGGACAGAAGGTGCGCAGCTGCTTGACCGCCTCGCGCATGGCCGCGTCGTCGTAATGGCCCCGGACGTCGATGAAGAAATAATAGTCCCACGGCCGCTTCTTGCTCGGCCGCGATTCGATCTTCGACAGATTGATGCCACGCTTCGCCAGCGGCAGGAGCATTTTCAGCAGAGCGCCGGGGTGTGCCGCCGCGTCATCGCCCAGCGAAATGAGGAGGCTCGTCATGTCCCGGCCGCCGCCGACGGCGCCCGACGCCTGCTTACCGATGACGAAGAAGCGCGTCGTGTTGTCCGGCTTGTCCTGGATGTTGGCCACCGCCACCGGCACGCCGTAGAACTCCGCCGCGAGCGGGCTCGCGACCGCCGCCGTGCCGGGCGTCTTTCCGACCAGCTGCACCGCGGCTGACGTGCTGGCGGTGTCGAGCACCTGGGCGTGCGGCAGGTGCCGCTGTAGCCACATCCGGCACTGAGCCAGCGCCTGGTCCTTGGAGTAGACTTTCGTGATCTTCTCCAGCGGCGAGTTCGAGATGAGCGCGTGGGTGATCTCGAGGTACACCTGGGCCACGATCTTCAGGTCGGAATCAACGAACTGGTCCAGCGCGTCGCGCACCGAGCCCTCGGTGGAGTTCTCGATGGGGATGACCCCGTAATCCGCCTCGCCCTTCTCCACCGCGGTGAAAATGTCGGCGATGGTGGCCAGGCCGCTGTACTCCACGCTCGCCCCGAATTTCTTGATCGCCGCCTGATGGGTGTTGGTCGCCTCGGGCCCGAGGTAGGCAATGAGGAGCGGTTTCTCGAGGGCGATGGCGGCCGACATCACCTCGCGGTAGATGGCGCGCAGCGCCGAGTCCTTCAAGGGGCCCCGGTTGCGCGCGCACGCCTTGCGCAGCACCTGGTCCTCGCGCTCGGCCACATAAATCCGGCCGTCCTTGCG
>CAZAFS010000337.1:0-4261 GCA_964484165.1 uncultured Opitutaceae bacterium
GCCGCGGCGGTCTGGCGCAGCGCGTCGACGCCCGCCTCGTCCTTCGGCGGGAAAAACTCGAGCGAGCGCAGGGGGCGGTGCTGCGCAAAGAGCTCGGAGATGGGCCGGTCGGGCTGCATGGACGTATCAACGGATACGGATTTGATGATACGTGTAAAGGGAAGAATCCCGCCCGACTCCGCCGCCGGCGCGGCCGGAGGCCGGGCCGGCGCTCGATCGGGCCGCGCCGCCCGGTTCTGCTGCGGGGCGGGGGTGGGCGGGCAGGCTATGGCAGCGCGGGCCGCGGCGCCGCTGGGCCCGACTTGATCGGGACCGCGGCCGGCACCAGGCCTGCGGATTGGGCCGTCAGCTTGATGGTGCCGCTCTGGCGATTGGATTGAACGAGGATCTGGGCCAGCCCGTTGAACACGCTGCGGTTCCACTGCACTGGCGCCGGGGGCTCGACCAGCCGCAGGGCCACGCCCTTGGCGAGGCCGCCCGTGGGGCTCCAGATCTTGATCGCGACGGCGATCGTATTCTCGCCGGGATGCAGGAGCTCCTTGACGCCAAAAACTGTGGCGGAACGAGGGTCACCCGTGCCGCCGAGGCGCCGGCCGTTGAGGTACACCGCACCGTCGCCCTCGATCATGCCGAACCACAACTCCACCGCGGGCGCGGCGAGTTGCTCGGCGGAAACGGAGAAGCGCACGCGGAGCACGCCGGACATGCCCAGGGTGATCGGGCCGCTCCCGGCGCGCACGTCCGTTGTCGCCCAGGCCGCGTCGTCGAAGGTCGCGGCCTCTTCCGGCAGATCGGCCACGTAGGGATCGGCGATGGGCTTCCAGCGCCAGCCGTCGATGGCGACGGTGCGGACCGTGGGCGCGGACACATACCCATCGGGTTCGTGGCAGCTCGGATCGCCGTTGCCCACGCCGATGATCCGGCCCGGACCATCGAGGGAGAATTGGATGGGATTGCCGGCGGTCGGCACGATCCGGCCCGCGGCGTCGGTGACGGCAACCGTGATCACGGAGACATCCTCGCCGTCGGCGCCGATCACGGTCCGGTCGGGCGTGAGCTGCACGGCCGCGGGGGCGCCGGTGGTCTCGACCTTGGTCTCCGCCACGACTTTTCCATTCCGGTAGCCGGCGGCAGACAGCGTGCCCGGCGCATACGGCACTTTCCATTTCAGCTCGGAATTGCGCGGCATCTGCTGGCGGCCGAGGCTGCGGCCGTTGAGGAACAGCTCCACCTCATCGCAATTGCTCAACGCGCGGACGTCGATTTCCTGGCCCTCGCGTCCGGCCCAGTTCCAATGCGGCAGCAGGTGCAGCACCGGTCGGTCGGTCCACCAGGACTGGTAGTACCAGAAGTTGTCCTTGGGGAAACCGCAGGTGTCGAGGATGCCGAAATGCGAGTTGATGCACGGCCAGCCGTAGGGCGTGGGCTCGCCGCGGTAGTCGAAGCCGGTCCAGACGAATCCGCCGGACAGCCACGGCCGCGGAGCGAAGAAACTCCACCATTCCTCGGCGGTGTTGGACCAGTCGGTCTTGTTGTCGTCGTAGGCGCTGACGTAGCCGCGCACCGGGTCGTTGGCGTAGATGCCGCGGGTGCTGACGGTGCTGCCCTGCTCGCTGCCGACGTTCGGCTGCCGCGGGTGGGCGGCGTGGTAGGCATCCATCCGATCCACGCCAATGCGGTAACTCCAGCCGCGCACCTCGATGGCCGCGTTGATGCCGTCGAATTCGTTCCCCAGGGTGGAGTTGTACGTGACCGGCCGGGTCGGATCGAGATGCTTGACGAGCGCCTGCATGGTCGCCGCGACCCGTCCGCCGATGGCCGTGCTCTGTGCCGAGAATTCCTCGTTGCCCAGCGACCAGATGGCCACGCTGGGATGATTGCGATCGCGGAGCACCAGCTCCTTGAACCATTTCAGGTGCTGCGCATCGCTGCCCACCAGCCGGTTCTCGTCCATGACGAGCATGCCGAGGCGGTCGCAGGCCTCGAGCAGCTCCGGGGTGGGCGCGTTGTGCGCGGAGCGGTAGGCGTTCGATCCCATGGTCTTCAGCCGGGCGATGCGGTAATACTGGAGCGCATCGGGCAGGGCGGCGCCCACGCCGGCGTGATCCTGGTGGTTGCAGGTGCCCTTGAGCACGTAGGGCTTGCCATTGAGCAGGAAACCCTTGTCGGCGTCGAAGCCGACGGTGCGGATGCCGAATTCCGTCTCCACGCGGTCGACGGTGCGACCCGCGCTCGCGACCGTGGTGACGAGGTGGTAGAGCTTCGGCGTCTCCGGCGACCACAGCTCGGGCGCGTCCACCTGGACGGTCGCGGTGACCTCGGCCGAGCTGGCGCCGCCGAGGGACGCGGACTGTTTGGCGCTCGCCACGATCCGGCCGGCCGGATCGGAGACCGCCCACGCCACCGTGGCGTCGGCTGCGGCCGTCTGCGCATTCAAGAGCCGGGTCTGGAAGTGCAGCTCGGCGGGGCCGACGGGATTGTTGTCGGGAAACTGGCTGTACACGAAGACGCCGTCGGGGGCCACGGCCAAGGGGGCCGTCTTGACCAGCCAGACGTGCCGGTAGATGCCGGCGCCCTCATAGAACCAGCCCTCGGATTGCGAGGCGTCCACCCGGACGGCCACGACGTTCGGGCCGCCGCAGTTGGCGACGTCGGTGATGTCGTAGCGGACGCCGCTGTAACCGCTCTCGTGGTGGCCGACGAACCAGCCATTGACGAACACCGTGCAATCGCGGAACACGCCGTCAAATTCCAGCCAGAGCCGCTGGCCGGCATCCGCCGCCGGCAGCTCGAAGGTGCGCCGGTACCAGCCGATGCTGTTTTCGGGAAAACCGCCGCCGAGGGCCTTGAACCCGTGCGAGCCGTCGGCCTTGGGGTCGAACGGCAGTTCGACGGCCCAGTCGTGCGGCAGGTCGACCTGCCGCCAGCTCGCGTCGCTGAAGGTCGCGCTGGCCGGGCCGATGCCCGACCCGGCTTTGGACAGGTTCTGGCCGGAGCCCCAGTCGTTGCCGAGGTGAAACCTCCAGCCGGCATCCAGCTGGAGCCGCTCGCGCGGGCTGGCGTCGGCCCCGGCCGCCGTCCGGGCGAACAGGGCCAGGGAGCAGGTAAGGAAGACCGCGGACAGGCGGTGGAAAAGCGTCTTCATGATGCGGGGGAAGGGTTCGAACTCATCGGGATCGTTGCAGCCACCCGGGCGAAAGCAGGGGTGGCCGGGCCGGAACGGAGTTGCAGCCGACCATTTTGATATCACAACCTTGCGATGGCGTCCATGGACCGCATCCCCAAAAACCTTTGTGAAACCCACGCGCTCGGTCCGGCCACCCGGGAGTGGATGGTCAGCCACCTGCAGTCGCCCGGCCTGGCGGCGAGTCCGATCAGCTTCGCCGGCTTCACCGAGGCGCGCGCCGGCTACGAATTTGTGCGACACAACCCGCCCTTCAGCGTGGCGCTGGTTTCGACCGAAGGGGAGGGCGAGGTTCTGGTCGACGGAGGGTGGCAGCGGTGCCGGGCCGGCCAGGTCTACCTGACCGCCCCGCGCACCCTGAACGCCTACCACGTGCGGTCGGGGCGCCGCTGGCGCCTGCACTGGGCGATCTTTCCGGAAACGGTGCGCCTGCCGTCCCTGGAGAAGGGCCGGCCCCCGCGGCTCGCGTCCGTCAGCGCGCCGGGATTCCGCCTGGCGATCGAAGGCATGTGGTTTGAAAACTCGGGCAAGGCCGACCAGGCGGTCGTGGGCTATTGGGCGACGATCGCCCATCGCATGGTTTTGCGGATGCTGGAGTCCGGCGAAAGCGATCCGCGCCTGGACCGGCTCTGGCTCGCGGTGGGCGAGAACATCGGCGGCGCGTGGGATTTGATGCGCCTCGCCGGTTGCGCCGGCATGAGCCAGGAATCCCTGCGCCGCCTCTGCCTGCGGCAGGTCGGCCGGCCGCCGCTCGCGCATCTCACCCGCCTGCGGATGAACACCGCCGCCGACATGCTGTGTCACACGCAGGAGAAGGTCGCCTCGGTGGCCGCGCGGGTGGGCTACGGGGATGCCTTTGCCTTCAGCACCGCGTTCAAGCGGGCGCTGGGCGTGTCGCCGAAGCGCTACCGCGCGGTCAACCGGCCGGCGTCGGCGGCGACCTGAAACGCGGACCGCCCGATCATCCGCCGGTTGGGGCGGGCGGGAGCGTCAGGGCGGTAGTGATTCAATTTGCTTGGTCATCGCGAGCCCGGTGTAACCGGGCGTGGCGATCCAGATGGATTGCGTCGTCGTCCC
>CAZAFS010000338.1:0-4252 GCA_964484165.1 uncultured Opitutaceae bacterium
TGCCATTCCTCGCTGTAGATTTCCTGCGGCAGGCCGAGCGTCTCGCGATAAAACGCGGCCGCACGGGCCAGGTTGGTAACCTGATACATCACAAAGTCGACGCCCCGGATCTTCATGTCACACCTCCGCCCAAGGCATATCCCATGGGACAGAGCGGGAAAAGGAGGAAAGCGGGCCGGGGAATGGGCAACGGCGTTCCCGCCGGGAGGCACGGGCGCCGGATCAATGCCCGACCTTCTCGGCGGCCGGCTTCCAGCGGTCCTTCGGCAGATCGCCGAGATTGATCACCTGCGGATCGGTGTAGATTCGCTTCAGCGTCGCGCGATCCATTTTCCGTGGGCCGAGGTCCTTGTTCCACGAGGCGAAATACGCCCAGGTGACGCCGTAGCGCCGGGCCATCGCCAGATCCGGCACACCGCCAAATTCGCTCAGGGCGACGAGCTTGCGGCTGCCGAAGCGGGCCTGCACGTCGTCCCAAATCGCGCTGAGCGGATCCCGCACGTCGTCCGGGTATTGGTCGACACCGACGATGTCCACGACGTCGTCGCCAGGATACCAATCCGGGTTGGCCGTGCCGGTGTAAACCCAGATGAGGTTGTGCAGGCCGTGCACGCGGGTCAGCCGGTCGTGCAGCAGGCGCCAGAGTTGGATGAAAGGCTGGGGCCCCTTGGCGCCCCACCAGAACCACCCGCCTTCCGCCTCGTGCAGCGGCCGCCACAGCACCGGAATGTCCCGGTCCGCGAGCTTGCGCAGTTCGCCGGCGACCATGTCGATGTCGGTCAGCAACAGCGCATAGTCCGGGCTCTCGGGATGGGCCAGCACCGCCTGCAGATCGAAGGTCGTGGCGTGGGTGTAGAAGCCCATGTACCAGCGGGCGTCCTCTTTGGTCCCGTCGGGGCTGACGAGCGTCGTGTCGAGCAGCCCGGAGGGTGCGCGCCAGTGCCAGCAGTAGCTGAGGACGTGGCCCTGGCGGGCCCGCTCGATCATGTGTTCGGTCTCGCCCGGCACCACGCCCATGTACCGGATCGGAGTGGTCGTGAGGTTGCTCATGTCGCCTGCGACGATCGCCGGCAGTTGCCCGGTCACGTCGCGCACAAAATCCACATCCGGGCCCTCAAGGGTGCCGGAAAGCGTGCGCCGGCCATATTGCTCCGCGAGGTAGGCCATCAACGCCCGCGCCGCCGGCGTGCTCTGCGGGTCGCCCAAGGTGGCCGCCGGTAGGCGCAGGGCCGGGAGCGCGGCCACCGGCGTCAGATCCACGCGGTCGATCTCGTAGTGCTTCCACCCGCCGTGGATCGCGATGGTGTTCGCCCCGTCGTGCAACTCGACCTTGCCGAAGCGCTGCTCGGCAAAGGCGCCCCGCGAATCGGCGAGCATCCCGGAATGCGCCAGCCCGTTGACCTCGAACAAAAGGCCTTTCGGGGGCGACCGATACCGGATCGCAATCTCGTAGAAACCCGCCGGGGCGGTGAAGGTCAGCGTCACCCGGTCGGCGTCCTCCAGAAAACCGGTCACATACCCTGCGCCGGAAAATCCCGCTTCGCTATTTACGACCGTGACTCCACCCGCCCGCTGCCCGCTCTCCGCCTCGAGCCTGATCACCGCCGGCTGACCAGTCGCCTCGGCGAACGCTTCCGCCCCGCCCAGACTCAGGCAGGCCGCGAGGAGACACAGCGATACATGGCGGCCGAGAGGACGAGGCGGTGGCATTGTCATAGGGATATCATCATCACCACAGGGCTTCGCCCGGCCAGTCCAAAGGCCCGCTTCCGGGCGGCGGCCGTCAGTGGGCCAGCTTGGCCTCCAACAGCGCCACCGTCAGCTCCACGTCCAGGGTCGCGCCACGGAAAGAAAAAGCCGTGCCTTCCGGGTAGCGCTTGGCCGTCTTCAGCAGGGCCGGCATGTTCTTCGCGCACGGTCCGGTCTGCAGCGCGGCAATGGCCTTGTCGCCCAGCAACAGGGAAAGGCGGAAGTCGCCGTGAGCTGGAATCAGGTAAAACAGGCGGCGTTGCTTCCGGCTGTAGATTAGATGCCATCCTGAGCGGGGCGAATACTTCCATTCCGGGGCGACGTCCGGATGGGCGGAGCGGAGGCGCTCGAGCACTTTCGCCAGCGGGACAAAGGCGCGGCCCAGCGCGCTGGGCAGATCGGATTCCGCGGGCGGTCGTTTCTCGTTGGGAAAGGCGGCAGCGGGGTCGAGCGCTGGGGGCTTCTTCATGGGCGAACGCGGTTATCGCGGCGGACTGGAGGAATGCATATGCAGCACCCGCCACGCCCCATCCACCAGCACGAACACGATCGATTGCGCATACGGCACCGAGAAGGCCCGGCCATCGGTCGTGGTTGCATGCACATCTCCCGTGGTCGTCACCAGGGCCGCGGTGCGGGAAAGGACGGTGACGTGGCGCTCGTGGGTCTCGTACTTGATCGCCTTGATGCCCTGGAATCGTTCCCGGGTGTTGGCGACGGTGTCGGCTCGAGTCAGGAACAGGCGGCCGTTGCCGATCATCGAGCCCCGGTCGGTTTCGGCGACAAACCCGAGGAGTCGATCCAGGTCGAGGGCCTCGGCGGCGGCGAGGGTCTGATCATGGCATGCCAGCACCGCCTGCTCGATCACGGCGCGTTCCGCCGGAAGAAGGGCGTCCGCGGTCGGCGCGCGACGACACGAGACGGTGGTGAGGGCCGCAAGAACCAAGTACAAGGCGATCGCACGCATAGGGAGGACAGCGCTGAGAGTTTCCGATGGAGGGGTGGGGCCCAAGCTAGGCTAAGGCGCGGGCGACTCAACCGCGCGCTGCGCCGCCGCGCCCTTAAATATCACGTCTTATCCGCCTGTTTACCACGGCTGCTCGGCGCGGACGCTCACCGGTCGCGCGCCGGCGCGGGCAGACGCGTGGCCAGGATCGGGACGCCGCGCGGCGCCGCGGGGTCCGCGGGCCCGCCGGAGGCGAACCGGTCCCAGCCGGCGGTGCCGACAAACACAAAGCGGTCGCCGACCAGCGTGCCCAGGGTCGGATCGGCCATCGCGGGATGTCCGCGCTCCAGCACCTCGAGCCGGGTGACCGCGCGCGCCGCGGCGTCGATCCGCAGCCGCACCACGCGGCGGGGCTCGATGCCGTTCTGCACGGCGATGACGGAACCGTCCGGGGTCACGGCCAGACCGTCGAGGCCGAAGAGCGTCGTGTCCGGCGGCGGCGCGAGGCGCCGGACGACCCGGCTCGCGAGGTCGACGAGAAACAGGCCGTTGCCGTAGTCCGCCACCACCAGCGTTCTTCCGTCGGGCATGATTGCCAGGCCTTGCAGCGATTCGAACTCGTCGGACTCGAGCCAGCGCTGCGGCTGCGCCGCGTCCGGCGGCAGGCGCCAGATCACGGGCGCCAGGCTGTCGGTGGCGTAGACCGTGCCGTCGGCGGCCAAGGTGAGATCACCGAGCACGTGACCGGCGCCGTCGGCCGGCAACGCCGCCGTGCGCCGAATCCGGCCGTCGGCGAGGGCGAACTCGACGAACGCGGCGCGGTTGCGATCCGCGGGGCGGTAACCCTCCATTTCCGCCACGGCCGTGGTCGCCGCCCAGAGGGCGCCCCGGGGTTCGTCGACCGCCAGACCGAACACGCCGAGGAGTCCGGCGTCGGCGGGGGAGAACGGCTGCACGGTGCCGTCGGGCTGGCGGAGCCACACACAGCGGTGGCGCGTGTCGCCAAAGAAATAGTCACCGGTGGCGGCGCGGAAGGTGACGCCTTCGATGATGCCGGTCATCGCAGGCAGTTCGAACAGGACGCGGCCGCCGCCGACGGGCTCGCGGTTGGCGCGCAGCCGTTGGATGACATCGCTGAAGTCCGCGGAGCCGTGCAGCGGCGCGAAGCTTTCGTCCTCTTCGGGGGCGAGGAAGATGCCCATCCGCGCCAGCCGGTTCAGGGTGGTGAGGGCGGCGAACGACCGCTCGGTCATTGCCTGCACCCGGGCGAGGGCGCCGAGGTAGCGCGGATGGTCGGGGCGCAGCGCGACGGCTTTCTCCAGCAGGTTGAGCGCGCCTTCATAGTTCTGATCCTCGAACGCGCTGGAGGCGTCATGATAGCATTTGCGTGCCGCGGCGCCGGGTGTCGCGGCCGACGCGGACACCAGGCTGACCATGCTGAGCAGCACGCCGAGCAACGCCGGGCGAACGGCGGATCTCATGAAGCGACCCGGAGGCGAATTCATGCCCCAGGCATGGCGCAAAGCGATGGTGGGATCAACCCCGCCCGCGCGCCGG
>CAZAFS010000339.1:0-4245 GCA_964484165.1 uncultured Opitutaceae bacterium
CCGATTTCCGCCGTCTCAAGGGCATCGGCCGCGTGAAGGCGCTGCAGATGATGGCGCTGATGGAGATGGCGCGGCGCGTGGTCGGGCAGAGCCAGGGCGAGGCGCCCCTGCTCAACCGCCCGGAACTGGTGTTCGCCTACCTCCAGCCGGTCGTGTCCGGGCTGGTGGTCGAAAAACTCTGGGTCCTCTGCCTCAATCGCAAGAACCGGCTCATCAAACGCGTCGAGGTCACCTCCGGCACGGCCACCGGCAGCCTGGTGCATCCGCGCGAAGTATTCCGCCCGGCGATCCGCGAGGCGGCCACCGCCGTCATCTGCGCCCACAATCATCCCAGCGGCGATCCCGCGCCCAGCTCGGCCGACCTGCAGGTGACGCGGCGCCTGCGGGAAGCGGCGCTGGCCATCGACATCACCCTCACCGACCACCTCATCGTCGGCACCCGCGCCGGCGATCCCGCGGGTCGCGGCTATTACAGCTTCCGCGAAGCCGGGCTGCTGTGAGCGGCCAGCCGCTCGCCGATTCAAGACGGAAGAGCGAAGACGCCAGAGGACCAACGCGCGGTCCATCTGGTCTTCAATCTTCCGTCCCAAAGCCTCACTCGTGCCCGGCCGCCTGGCGCCGGGCCCGGGCCGATTCCAGATTCTGGCGCGCCGGGCCGTCGCCCGGCCGCAGCCGCAGGACTTCCTCATACTGGACGATCGCCGCGTCCCACTGGCCGGTCGCCAGCAGGGCGTTGCCCAGATTGTTGTGCGCCTCGGCGTTGTCCGGGCGGAGCCGCAACGCCTCGTTCAACTCCGCGATGGCCTCGGGGACCCGGCCGCTCTGCCCCAGGGCCATCCCGAGGTTGTTGTGCACCTCCGCCAGATCCGGCTTCAGCCGCAGCGCCTCTTGGTATTGCTGGATCGCCTCCGGCGTCCGCCCCGCCTGCATCAGGGCCACCCCGAGATTGAAATGCGACCGGGCGACATCCGGTCCGAGGCGCACGGCTTCGTGGAGGTGCACCAAGCCCTCCGCGACCCGCCCGCCCCGGCACAAGAGCACGCCCAGGTTGTTCTGCGCCTCGGCCAGATCCGGCTGGAGCCGCAACGCCGCCTCGTACTGTTGCATCGCCGCCGGAATCTGCCCGGTTTTCTCGAAGACCAAGCCCAGGTTGTGGTGCGCCCGGGCCAGTCCCGGCTCGAGCCGCAGCGCCGCCTCATATTGTTGAACCGCCTCGGCGTCGCGCCCGATCCGGTGCAGAAGGTTGCCGAAATTGTTGTGCGCCTCGGCGTAGTCCGGCTTGAGGCGCAACGCGGCCTCGTATTGCTGGATCGCCTCGTCGGTCCGCTCCGCCAGATCCAGCGCCCCGCCCAGGTTGTACCGGGTCTCGGCATAATCCGGTCGGAGGCGCAGCGCCTCCTCGTACTGCTGGATGGCCTCCGGATACCGTTTGAAGCGAGCCAGCGCGTTGCCCAGGTTGTTGTGCGCCTCGGGGAAATTCGGCTTGAGCGCCAACGCCGCTTGATAGTGCCGGATCGCATCGGCCGTCCGGCCCGCGTGCTCCAGGGTCACGCCCAGGTTGTCCCGGATTTCGACGTCACCCGGGGCGAGGCGCAACGCCTCCTCAAACTGCCGGATGGCCTCCGGCAATCGCCCGGCGTGATCCAGCGCCAGCGCCAGGCCGTTGCGCGCCCGCGTGTTGGCCGGCCGCCTCGCCACCGTGTCGCTCCAGAGGGCCAGTTCGCTGCGATAGTCGTAGTTGCGCCGGGCGGTCAGCACGCCCAGCCCCAGCGCGAGCGCGGCCAGCACCACCCAGCTGCGCCGCCCCACCGCGGCATAAAGCCCCAGCACGGCCGGCGTGATGACCGCCGCCAGCGGCAGATACATGCGGTGTTCGACAATCATCTGGATTATGCCGGGCACGACGCTGGTGGGCGCCAGGATCACAAAAAACCACGCGCCCAGGAAGCCGATCATCGGCCGCCGCCAGAGCGCCTGCCCCGTGGCCGCCACCAGCGGGACGACGATCAGAACGTACGGCGCCAGCTCGCCGGGGTGGCGCACCCAAAACGTGCCGAATTCGAACACCAGCGGATGCGGCCACACCGCGAGCCCCAAATAGCGGGTGACCGCCTCGAACTGCGTCAGCCAGTACGCCCACGGCGCGACCCCCACGTTGATTCCCGCCGTGCCTCCGCGATTCCACCCCGTGCTGGCCACCATGACCGCCAACGGCAGCCACGTCGCCGCCAGGCCCAGATGCAGCCACCGGCGGCGGCGCCAGGCCTCGCGGAAAGTTCCGGCCGCAAACGTCCGATCGTAAAGCAACACCAGGACCGGCGCGGTCGCCATCACTTCCTTGGTGGCCATGCCCAGCAGGCAGACGCCGATCGCGCCCAGCTGCCAGCGCCGCGGCTGCGGCGACTCCACGGCGCGGATGAAACAATACACCGTCAGCAGGTAGAACAGCCCCATCAGCGATTCGACGCGCTGGATGACATACGTCACTGCTTCGGTCTGCAGCGGGTGCAGCGTCCACAGCAGGGCGATCGCCAGCGCCAACCACCGCGCGTCCCGGCCGAACCGCGCCTGCAGAACCGGCCGCTGCAGCGTGCGCCGCACGACCCCGAACAGCGCCAGACCGCCCAACACGTGGATCAGCAGATTCAGCGCATGGTAGCTCCAGACCCGGTTCCCGCTCAGCGCGTAATTGACCGCCAGCGTCAAATGGGCCACCGGCCGGCCGCTCACCGCCATGTCCGACGACCGCGGCCAGAAGGCATTCCACAATGGCCACAGGTGCCGGATGCTGGGATTGTCCGGGATCGCCCGCGCATCATCGAACAGGAATGGCACCCCAAAGGTGTTGGCATAGGCCGCCAACGCCGCCCCGACGAGAACCATGGCGGCCGCCGCCGTTGGCACGCGGCTCAAGGTTCGGGGCGAATTCATGGGGGCGGTCGGCGGGCTCATGGTGGGGCCGCCTCAGTCGAAATCATTTCGCCCGGAATTGTCGAGCCGGGTCGGCTCGGCCCGCGGCAGGCCACAATTGGAATTGTAGGGCGGGGTCTCCCGACCCCGCCATTCTTCCATCGTTTGTTGGCGGGGTCCGGCGACCCCGCCCTACATTAATCCCGTCTCCGGCGGCAACCGGCCGTTAAACTCACCGCGCCAGCACCATCAGGGTCAGGACGTTCAGCTCGACCCGGCCCTCGCTGGTGCACCGACCGCGGGCTTCCAGTACCACCAATAGGTAATCCTTTCCGTCCAGAATGACCGGCACGGAGAGCCGATTCCAAGGTAGCCGGGTGATCGAGGCATCACGCGATGTCATCGAGATCTTCTCCAGCGCGGCTGCCACCGCCTTCACCTCGACGCGCCCGGAGACGGTTCGGGCAAATAGCGCGCCCGATTTTTGATCGAGCTCGAACTGCAGCTCCTGCCCCGGGGCCGGCTTCGGCGCCTTCGCCCCGCGGCTCATCTCCCAGATCACGCGCGCCGTGGCGTAGCCTGCCACGTCTCCCGCGCCGTCGACTTGGACGAAGAACCAGCCGGGGCTGGTCCCCATGGCTCGCACCCCGAGCCACGTCAGCACTTTCTCGGTTTCGGACCAGCTGTTGTCCATGGCGCTTTGGTGCTCGTCGTGCGCCGCCTTCTTCCCCGCCTCGGCGCGATACGGGGTCAGCAGGCGGGAGAGTTGCGCCGAATCGTGGCGCGAGCGGAGATAGCGCAGCATGGACTGCAGATCGGTGTATTCCTTCCGGGCCAGCTCCTGCGGCTTGGGCGTCAGCACGCCATTCACCAAGAGACCGTGGGCCGCGAGCTTCTCCTGCAGCCGGGCAAACTGGCTGTGTTCCGCGACGGCAAAGGCGCCCCACGGTCCCCAGGTGCAGCCCAGGCACAGCAGCGCCAGCGACGCCGGCAGCCAGCGAATCGAGCGGTTGGCCGGCCACCAAAAATAGACCGACACCAACGTCAGCCAGCCCGCCAGCACGAAGCCGAAGTAGCGCGACTCGGTGACGCCGTATTCGCCGATGCGCACGCGTACCGCCAGGTACAGGAGCACGGTGAGCGGCAGGAAGGCGCGGAAAAACCACCGCCAGTACCACGCGGCCCAGCGCTCCTCGGGGTCTTCCCGGATCGGATGCAGCAGCAGCGCTGCCAGGATGCCGGCGACCGCCAAACACAGGATCGGCAGCGACACCCAGCCATTCGGCCACGTGCGCAGCAGCGCGATCTTGGCGGCGTAGGGATAGAGGATGGCGA
>CAZAFS010000340.1:0-4227 GCA_964484165.1 uncultured Opitutaceae bacterium
CGATGAAATCCGGCGGCGGCACCGGCCGCATCAAGTTCGGCACCGAGGCCAACGGCGGCTTCAAGAACGTCACGATCACCGCCTGCGTCTTTGATTCCTGCCAGGGCCTGGCGCTGGAGGAGGTGGATGGCGGCGCGATGGAAAACGTGACGGTTTCCGACCTGGTCATGCGCCGCATCGTCAGCGCGCCGATTTTCATCCGCCTTGGCGCCCGCCTGCGCGGGCCGAACAACCCGCCGATGGGCGTCGCGCGGCGGATCAAGATCAGCAACGTCGTGGCCACCGAGGTGTCGCCGCAGACCGGCATCCTCATCAGCGGCATTCCCGGCTACCGCATCGAGGACGTGGCGCTCAGCCACATCCTCATCGAGTACGCGGGCGGCGGCACGAAGGAGCAGGCGGCGCGGGAGGTGCCCGAGGAGGAGAAGGCTTATCCCGAACCGGGTCGCTTCGGCATCATCCCGTCGTGGGGCCTGTTCGCCCGCCACGTGAAAGGATTGTCGCTCGACCACGTCGAGCTGCGCCCGGTGAAGGAGGACCTGCGCCCGGCGATCATCCTGGACGACGTGGCCGGCGCCGACTTCGACCACGTGAAGGCGCAACCGGCCGCGGGCACGCCGACGGTGGTGCTGAAGAACGTCGACGGCTTGGTCACCCACAACTGCCCCGGCCTGCCGGACACCCGGCGGGACCAGCCCGTGGCGGACGAGAAGCTGTAGCCCGGACGCGGCACGTGGGGCGGGGTGGAAAACGCTGGGAGCAATCGACTTTCCCGCCCCGCCATGAATCCGGACCCAAGCCCTGACCGCGCCGCGGGCGAATCGCGCCGGAGCTTTTTGAAAAAGACCGCCGCGGCGGCGGTCGTGCTGGCCGGTGCCGAATTGACCGCGCTGGGCGCCGCGGATCAGCGCGGCGGGGCGGCGGAGGCGGGCGCCGGGAAGACGCCGTGGTACCGTCGCGCGCGGCGCTGGGGCCAGACTAACATCACCGAGATCGACCCGACCCGCTACGACGTCGCCTGGTGGCGCCAGTACTGGAAGCGCACGGCCGTGCAGGGCGTGATCATCAACGCCGGCGGCATCGTCGCCTATTACCCGACGCAGGTGCCGTTTCACCGGCGGGCCGAGTTTCTCGGCGACCGCGACCTGTTCGGCGAACTGAGCGCCGCCGCGCACGCCGACGGTCTGGCGGTGTTTGCCCGGATGGATTCCAGCACGGCCCACGCGGATTGTTTCCAGGCGCATCCCGACTGGTTCATGCGCGACGCCCGCGGCGAGCCGTACCGCAACCGCGACCTCTACGTCGCCTGCGTCAACGGCCCGTACTACGACGAGCACCTCCCGGCCATCCTGCGGGAGATTGCGGCGCGCTACCACCCGGAGGGTTTCACCGACAACAGCTGGAGCGGTCCCGGCCGCAACAGTCCGTGCTTTTGCGAGAACTGCCGGCGGGAATTCCGCGCGCACGCCGGCCGCGATCTCCCGCCGACGCGGGACTGGAACGATCCGGCCTGCCGCGCGTGGATCGAGTGGAGCTACGCGCGCCGCCTCGAAATCTGGGATCAGAACAACCGCGTGACCCGCGCCGCCGGCGGCCCCGACTGCCTCTGGGTGGGCATGAACGGCGGATCGGTGACGGGCGAGGCCCACCTGTTCCGCGATATGCGGGAGGTCTGCCGCCGGGCGGAGATCATCATGCTGGACGACCAGCGACGCACCGACGAGAGCGGCTTCCAGCGCAACGGCGAGGTGGGCAAGCTGGTGCACGGCCTGCTGGGTTGGGACAAGCTCATGCCCGAGAGCATGGCGATGTACCAGACGACGGCGCCGACCTTCCGCCTGACGGCCAAGCCCGAGCCGGAGGCGCGGATGTGGATGCTGGAGGGATTCGCCGGCGGCATTCAGCCGTGGTGGCATCACGTGGGCGCCTACCAGGAGGACCGCCGCATGTTCCGGACCGCCGGGCCCATCCTGCGCTGGCACCAGGCCCACGAGGAGTTTCTGTTCGACCGCCGGCCGGTCACCACCGTGGGCGTGGTGTGGTCGCAGCGCAACACGGACTTCTTCGGGCGCGACGACGCGGAGCTCATGGTGGACCTGCCATGGCGCGGGGTCATGCAGGCGCTGGTCCGCGCCCGGATCCCGTACCTGCCGGTGCACGTCGACGACCTGGATCGCGATGCGGCGCAGTTTCGGGCCCTGATCCTGCCGAACCTCGGCGTGCTGACCGACGAACAGGCCGCCAGCGTGCGGCGTTTTGCGGAACGCGGCGGCGGCCTGCTGGCCACGGGCCAGAGCAGCCTGGGGGACCGGTGGGGCGACCCGCGGCCCGATCTGGCGCTGGCGGATGTGTTCGGCGTGCGCCTGCCGACGGACCACGGCGCGCGCAACGAGGCGACGCGCCGCCGGTGGGCCGGGGAATCCGCGCACACCTACCTCCGCCTGACGCCCGCGCTGGGCGCGCGGGTCGACGGCCCGCACGCCCCCGGTGAACCGCCGGCGACGGGCCAGCGGCATCCCGTGCTGCGCGGCTTCGACGAGACGGACCTCCTGCCGTTCGGCGGCACGCTCGAACCCCTTCAAGTGGACCCCGGCGCGCAGGTGCTCCTCACGTTCATTCCGCCGTTTCCGGTCGCGCCGCCGGAGCTGGCGTGGATGCGCACGCCGCAGACCGACATTCCCGGGCTGGTGTTGAACGAGCGCGCCGGCGGCGCGCGGGTGGCCTATCTGGCGGCCGACCTCGACCGCCGTTACGCCCGCGACAATCTGCCCGATCACGGCAACCTGCTGGCGAACCTGGTGCGCTGGATCGCACGGGACGACCTCCCGCTGACGGTCGAAGGACCGGGGCTGATCGACTGCCACCTCTACCGGCAGCCGGGCCGCCTGGTGCTCCATCTCGTCAACCTGACGAGCGCGGCCACGTGGCGCGCCCCGGCCGAGGAGTTGCTGCCGGTCGGCCCGTTGCGCGTGGGCGTGCGGCTGGCGGACGACGTCCGCGGTGCTCATTTGCGGCTGCTCGTCTCCGACCGCGCCCAGACGCCGGAGGTCCGCGACGGCTGGTGCCGGTTCGACCTCGCGTCGATCACCGACCACGAGGTGGCGGTGATCGGCTGAGGACCGTCCGGCCGGGCCGCGATTGGCAGCGGCGTCCTCGACGCCGGGCAACCTCCGGGTCGGCTTCCGCCCGTCTACGGATCCTTGACGGCGCGAGCGTCGTCGGACTCGCCGGACCGCCGCCAGTCTCCGCCCGCGGCTTTGAGGAGCGTCACGCTGGCGTTAAGCCGGCGGCCGAGCAATTCGACCGCTGTCCGCTCCGCATTCAATTGAGCGGATTGCGCCGTCACCACATCTAGGTAGCTGACCGTGCCCGCCTTGTATTGGTTGAGCGTGATGGTGGCGGACTGCCGGGCCGCAGCCACGGCCTCGCCCTGCACCGCCGCCTCGTTGGCCAGGAGCGCTGCCGCGGCCAGGTTGTCTTCCACCTCCAGGAAGGCGGCGAGGACAGTCTGCCGGTAGGTGGCCAGGCTTTCGTCGTAGGCGGCGCGCGCCAGCCTGACCTCGGCGCGGACCTTGCCGGCTTCGAACAGGGGCATGACCGCCCCGGCGCCGACCGACCAGAGTTCATTCGGGGCGGAGAAGAGGTGCTGGAATTGCGAGCCTTGGTACCCGGCAGAGCCCGAAAGGGAGATGAGCGGGAAGTAACCGCCCTCAGCCACCCCGATCTGCGCGCAGGCTGCAGCCAGTCGGCGTTCCGCCCCGGCGATGTCGGGCCGCCGCTCCAATTGCTGGGAGGGAATCAACGTCGGCGGCGCGGGCGGCTGGACCGTCAGATCGGCCGGCGGCAGGGAGAAGGTCGCCGGGGGTTGTCCGAGGAGGAGCGCGAGGGCGTGTTCCAACTGGGCCCGTTGCAGGGCGAGGTCGATGGCCTGGGCTTGCGCGGTCTTGAGCTGGGTTTCCGCGGCGGCGACGTCCGCGCGGGTGTCGACGCCTTGCGTGTAACGGTTCTGCGCCATCTGGAGGGAGCGCGTGTAGTCCGTGACGATCCGTTTATACAGCCGCTGCGCGGTGTCCGCGACGCGCAGGGAGAAGTAGGTCTGCGCCAGCGCGGCGTGAAGACTGAGGCGGACCGATTCCAGATCCGCCGCGCCGGCAGCCGCCGCCGCCCGGCCGGCTTCCGCGCTGCGGCGCACCCGGCCCCAGAGATCGAACTCCCAGCCGGCCGTCA
>CAZAFS010000341.1:0-4216 GCA_964484165.1 uncultured Opitutaceae bacterium
AACGCGCGAAAATGCGCAGGCCGTTCCCGCTCTTTTCGGCCTCGCTGCCGTCGGGGTTGAAGATGCGCAGGCCGAAGTCCGCCTTGGGCGAGGGCAGCGGCCCCCAGAGGATGCCGTCCGACCCAATGCCGTACTGGCGGTGGCAGATCAAGCGGACCTGCTTGGGGGTCGGCGGGGTCCCCCGCGGATAATCCGCCGGTTGGAGGATGAGGTAGTCGTTGCCCAAGGCGTGGTATTTGAAAAAGCGCATGGCCGTGCCACCACTGATGATCGTCCCGCGGCGCGGATAAAGAAAAATTCGCGGCCGCCGGCGCCCGCCGGGGGACCGAGCCCCAGGGCGCGCCTTAAAACCCCTGGTTCATGCCGTTGTCATCCTGAGCGCAGCGACCTGTCCTCCGAAGCCTTGGCGAAGGAGGAAGGATCCAGTAGGACTCCGCAGCGAGCTTCGCTGGCGTTCAACTGGATTTTTCACTTCGTTCAGAATGACAATCGGAGATCGAAAACACGCCCTGTTCCGCGAGCGGAGTCGGGGCGTTAGCGGGCGGCCGCGGCCGCTGCGGGCTGGTACCCGAAGAGCAGGCGCGACTTGATCGTGTCCGCCACCGTGGGCGGCACCGCCTCCTCCCACGTCGGATCGCCGGCCCTGATCTTGGCCAGAATGTCGCGGGAGATGATGTTCAGGGTCGCCGGATTGAAGCCGGCGACGTTCTCGATGAAGTGGTTTTCGAGCAGGTGGGAGTAGAGGTGGGACAGGTGCGACTGGACCTGCAGGTTGTCGGCGGTGATGAGCGCGCCGGCGGCCACCGCTGGCACGGGCGGGGCGGTCCCGGCGGCGGCGCCGCCGCCGGGCGCGGCGTAGCGTTCGTAGGCCGCGCCTTTCATCGGATAGACGTAGAGCTTCACCGCATGGCGGAAGAGCCGGCCGACCGCCTCGAGGATGCCGCCCTCGAGGTTCTCGTAGTATTTCTCGTTGAAGATCTCGATCAGGTTGTTCACCCCGAGCGCCACGCCGATCATTTCCTTGGTGTAGCGGCGGAAATAGGAGGTGAGGCGGTAGAACTCGGGATAATTGGAGATCATCACCGTGAAGCCGATGGCGCCGAGCAGGTCGACCCGCGCGAGGAAGTCCTCCGCGTCGAGCCGGCCGGAGGCGAGCAGGTTGTTCATGGTGATTTCCATCAGCACCATGACGGGCTTCCCCTTGACCGCCGGCTCCTGCAGGAACTCCGCGGTGGTGCAGTCGAGCATTTCGACGTTGACGCGGGTGACGGGGCGGAAGCTGCCGCGCTCGACGAGGATGGCCTTCCGGAAGAGCACCTCGGACGGTTGGAGCACGTCGCCGTCGGGGCCGAACATGACGGCGTTGGTCAGCCCGTGCTGCACGAGCAGCAGGGAGAGCAGCCGGTTGTCCACCTGGGCGAAGGCGGGTCCGCTGAACTTGAGCATGTCGACCTCGAGCCGGTCGGTGCCGAGTTCGTCGGTGAGCGAGCGGATGAATTTCTCCGGCGACGTGCGGTAGTAGAACGCCCCGTAGATGAAATTGACGCCGGCGATGCCGAGCGCCTCCTGCTGTTGCACCGTCCCCTTGTCCCACATCCGCACATGCAGGATCACGTCGTTCGGCGGCTCCAGGGGATGAACCTGGAAGCGGAGGCCCATCCAGCCGTGGGCGTCGCCGCCCTTCATGCTTTTGGCCGCCACGGTGTTGGCGAACACGAAGAAGGCGGTGCGGCTGCCACGCGACTCCGCCAGCCGTTCCTCAAGCAGGCGGTATTCGTGGTCGAGCATGGTGAGGAGGCGCTCGCGCGAGACGTAGCGGGGCGCCTTGCCGTAAATGGCGTCGCTGAAGGTCATATCATAGGCCGAGATCGTCTTGGCCATGCTGCCCGAGGCGTGGCCCGCCTGGAAAAAATGCCGGGCCACCTCCTGGCCTGCGCCGATCTCGGCGAAGGTGCCGTAGCGCGTCTCCTCCAGGTTGATGGCCAGCGCCTTGCGGCTGGTGGTGAGAAGTTCGTTCGGTGGTTCGCTCATGGCGGGACGCGTGCGGATGTGATCCCATAAACAACACGAAATCGGCGGAAAGGAAAGAGCGGCGATCATTCTCGGGTACGCCCGAGGCGCTCCAGCTTTCCGGGATCCTCGCGCCGATGAAGCACAATGTAGCCGGCCTCGCTGAAGCCGGCCCGGGGTCAGCAACCCCGGCTACAGGATCACCAGGGAGCAGACGCGCCTGTTCGACCAGCTCATCCATCGACAGGCTCAGGATGACTCTGAGCCAGGTCGAAGAGTCGGGGCCCCGAGCCCGCCTGCGGTGAGCCCGTCGGACCCATCGAGGGGCTGCGCCCAATTCGGGGGACGCGACCTGCCTTTGCCTGGCGACAGCACGGGAGGCGAGATCGCGCCCCGTCTCCTGCGAGAAGGTTTCATGCCCCGCCGGCCATCTTTTCACTGGCTGCCACCGCTGATCCGACTAGGTTGGGGGACGCATGAAGAACTTCTTCACCTCGCTCCTCGGCGCCTTGACGGCTTTGGTGATCTTTTTTGGCGGATGCCTGGTGCTGGGCTTCCTGTTTCTCGCGGTGATGGTCGCCCTGGGCCAGAAACGGCCCGCGACGGTGGCGAGCGGCTCGTACCTCGTGTTCGACCTGTCCACCAGGCTTCAGGACGCCCCGGCCGATTTCGACGGCGGGGCGTTGCTGGGCCCGCTCTTCGGCGGCAACCGCATCACCACGCTCCAATTGCGCACCGTCACGCGGGCGATCCGGTCCGCCGCCCACGATCCCCGCATCGCCGGCATGCTCATCACCAGTGGCGAGCTGCCGGTGGACTACGGCGCCGGCTTTGGCGCGCTCAAGGAGGTGCGGGCGGCGATCGAGGAGTTCCGCCACTCCGGCAAGCCCGTCATGGCGTACCTGAACGGCGCCACCCTGCGCGACTACTACGTCGCCTCCGCCGCCGGCGACCTGGTGCTCGACCCGTACGGCATCCTGCTCCTGCCCGGCCTGGCCAGCCGACCGCTGTTCCTGGCCGGCGCCTTTGAGAAATTTGGTGTCGGCGTGCAGGTCACCCGCGTGGGCAAGTACAAGTCGGCGGTCGAACCCTTCACCCGCAAGGATCTCAGTCCCGAGGCCCGCGAGGACCTGCAGAAGCTGCTCGACGACCTCTGGGCGAGCGTCGAGACCGACATCGCGCGGAGCCGCAGCCTGCCGCGGACCGAAGTGCAGCGGGCCGTGGACGCCCACGGCATCTTCATGGCCTCCGACGCCCTCGCGGAAAAGCTGGTCGACCGCACCGCCTACCGCGACGAGGTCATCGATGAACTGAAGGGGCGGACCGGCCGCCACAAGGGCACGACGGAAACGTTCAAGCAGGTCAGCCTGCCCGCCTATGCCCGGCTTGTCGCCAACGATTGGTCGATGACGGCCGGCGGCGGCCAGATCGCCGTGGTCTATGCGGAGGGCGACATCGTCGACGGCGAAGGGCAGCTGGGCGAGGTGGGGGGCGCGAAGTTTTCCCGTGAATTGCGCCGGCTGCGCGAGGATCCGGCCGTCAAGGCCATCGTGCTGCGCGTGAACAGCCCGGGGGGCAGCGCCACGGCCTCGGAGGAAATTCAGCGCGAACTGCGCCTGGCCATGCCGACCAAGCCGGTGGTGGTGTCGATGGGGTCGGTGGCGGCCTCGGGCGGCTACTGGATCTCGACCTACTCCGACCGCATCTTTGCCGAGCCGACCACGATCACCGGCTCGATCGGCGTGTTTGGACTCTTTCTCAACGTGCAGCAGCTGGCCAATAATCTGGGGTTCACCTGGGACACGGTGCAGACCGGCCGGCTCGCCGGCCTGCTGACTATCAGCCGGCCCAAGACCGACGAGGAGCTCGCGATCTTCCAAAAGATGGTCGACTGGGTCTATGAACAGTTCACCACCAAGGTGGCCGCCGCCCGCAAGCTCGACAAGGCGCGGGTCCTCGAAATCGCGCAGGGACGCGTCTGGTCGGGCGTGGAGGCGAAAAAGATCGGCCTGGTGGACGAGATCGGCGGCCTGACCAACGCCGTCAACTACGCGGCGCGCAAGGCCGGTCTCGGCACCCGATTCCGCGTCGTGGAGTATCCGCGGCGGCGCGAGCTGCAGGACATCATCAACGAGATGATGCAGGGCATGGCGCCGGGCGACACGTTCGGCGACGGCGCGCTCAAGCAGATGCTCGGCGAATTCAA
>CAZAFS010000342.1:0-4212 GCA_964484165.1 uncultured Opitutaceae bacterium
CGCTCGATTTGGGCGCCAACGCCTGCGCCCGTTTGAACGCAGTCTCCGCCTCCTTGACATGGCGCTGACGCATGTCGAGCACGCCCAACGCGACGAGTACCGGCGCACCTTCCGCCGCCGGCTGCGGCAGGCTCTGCAGGCGCTTGCGGGATTCTTCGATGTCTTTTGGCCCAGCCGAGGTCTCCGCCAGCAGCAACGGCGCTTGTTCGTCCTGTGGCTTTCGGTCGAGGATGAAATTGGCCTCGTCCCGGGCATGCTTCAGGTCGCCGGTTGCGAGATAGGCCAATCCCAATTTCAGCCGCACCTCCAGGTTTTGCGGGCGAAGCTCCTGACCCTTGAGCAGGTAGACGATGGACCGTCCCACACGGCCTTCGGCTTGGTAAATCATGCCAAGGCGGCCGATCGCGTCGGGATTCTGCCGGTCGAGTTTAAGCACGTTCAGGTATTCGATCTCCGCCTTGTCGTATTGGCCGGAGTCAAAATAGCGATTGGCCTGTTCCAAACGGCGTGTCGCCCTCGCTTGGCGAGTGCAACTCGTACTGACCAAGGCCACTAGGGCCACGGCCGCAATGAGCGGGATCAAACGGATGAGTTTTTGCATGTTAAGCTCCAGGATTTTGGGATGCAGCCGGCCGAACCGGTCGGTCAGTTTTCATTAGGAAAAGTAACAGGAGGAAGAACGGAACCAGGGACAAAATGAAGAAAAGCGGCCCGCCGTGTCGGTGAATGTAGGAATTGATCATTTCCGGGCCGACGTGGACGCACAATTCTCCGATCGTGAACACGCGCAGACCATTTCGCAGGAGAGCCAGCGGGATCACCGCAAACGCGAGGATGGCCTGCTTCCAGCGCGTGCGGAGGAAAAAATGACCAGCCAGCAGACTGGTGATAAACAAGGCCATGGTGGAATGGATGCCGCTGCATTGCGGAGCGACTTCCATGCTGAATCCAGGCAGCAGAAAACTCAGGCCCCGATAGAACACCGGCGTGCCGGACAACCTGAAAATTCCAAAAGCCACCGCGGCGGAACCGTACTGCAGGCACGTCTCAATCCCGCTCGTGATAAAAACGGGAATCGGCACCATGAACACCAGGAAGCCGAGCGGGAAGGCGAGCGCGCGGAGAGTCGATTTTCCCAGAAACAGGCCGCAAGCGGCGCCGAAAAACATGAGGAAGGAGAGGGTGGTTAGGGCGAGGGAGTCCTCCCGGTCCAGTTCCGTCCTGGAAAGTGCAGCGGCCCAGTAGACGGCGAGCAACACGGCGCCGCAGGTCAGCGGGATCACCACCGCCCTGCGGTTTGGAGCGGAGCAGGGCGGCAGACTCCGTCTTCTCAACCAGACCAGATATCCGCTGATGAACGGAATCAGGACGATGTAGGAATAAAGTTCGCTCTGGATCGCAAACCGCACCAAGCCGTATAGCGGCAGGCTGAAGCCGAGCACCAGCGCGGCGGTCGTCAGAGCGAGACCGCGAAGCCGGCCGGAGATCTGATCAAGTCTTTTCATGGGAAAGGGGCTCACGCCAAGGTCATTCAAATCGGCTCTGTCCCCAGGCGGCCGAAATTTCTGACCGGGTGGTCGCGGGGCGTCGTCGACAATCCCGCCGCCAAAACTCGATCCGGTCAATCATGGCGCGGATCCACCCAGCCCCGCCGAGACCCAACGACGCGCGAAGATGAATCCTGTCTTGGGGTCTTTGTCTCATCAGGGCAGCCTCCATAAGGCCACCAGCGCGGCTTTTACCGGCGGGGGAAACATACTTATGACCGATCCTCGTCCCTGACGCTGGGTGGCTTTTCGCACCTCTTCGTGGCGAAAAGGCTTCTCGCCTGGCTATCACCGCTTGCCTCCCGTCACGCCACAGCCTGGCGCGAAGGCGGACCGCCTCTTACCGCTTCTAGAACCGGTAGCCGACTTGCAGGCCGATCTGGTGGCTCGAGAATCCGTAGGTCCCGACACTCGCGGAGTTGCGGCTGATCAGATAAAAGGTCGAGACGTTGCCGCGGCGAAGGAAGGTCGTGCTCAGGCTCACGTTGAATGAATCGTATCGGTTGCTGCGACCGGCAGAGAGACTGTTGATAACCGAAACGTAGCTGGCTTTTTGCTGTCCGGTGCCAACGCTCAACTGGAGTTTCCCGAGCAGACGCTGCTGCATCGCGGCATTCCAACCCGTGCTCACCGTGACCTCGTCCGCAAAATAGGAAACTGCGACCGAGCGCGACGCGCTGAAGCTGAAACTCGTGGTCTCGAGGAGTTGGTACAGCACCGCCGCATTCAGGATTGGGTTGTTCAAAACCGTCGCGTCGGTGGCCCGGGCCTGCCGCCTCTCCACGCCACCCTGGACATTGAACGAGATCTTGTCGGTCGCCTTCCAGGCGATCTGCACGTCGGGTTTCCAATAGGTCGCGTCCGGGCCGGGGCTGACGCCAACGTAACCATAGCCGAGGCCGATGGCGGCATCCAACCGCGGCGAGAACTCGAAATGCAGCCACTCCTGGGTGGACCATTCGCGCGTATTCGTAAACGTCTCGGCGAACCGGACATCCTGGTTGACGGACATGTCAAGCAGCACGCGGAGGCCCAGGCGGTCAGAAGCGGTGATTCCGGTTGAATAGGTCTCCTGCTTGGTTTGCTGGCCCGTTTCAACCAGCGGAGGGGACGAGCGGGAATAGTTTTGGGAAAACCCAAAGGTCCAATCGCCATGCGCCGTGGCACCGTTCAGGACGGCCGCGTTGCCCAGCGTGTCCTTGAACTCTCGATTCGAATACAGAGTCCACGTCGGCGTGTAGTCCAGAGTCCAGGCGCTCCCGAGCCCGAAGAGGATTCCAGGCGAGATCTCCTGGATCCCGGTGGTCGTTGGCTGGCCGAGGCTCGATTGGATCCCATCGCCGTAGGTCAATCGATAAACCAGGTGCGGTCGCACACTGAACGGGCCCCATTGCGCGAGCGGACCCCCTGCGGGGATTTGGGGAACTGCGTTGCCAGAAGGAACCACTGGAGTCCCTCCGATCGGCGCGGGCGCCAGTGCCGGTGGAGGCGCGGGGGCCACCAGAGGCGGGGTAACCGTCTCTTGTGCGTTCGCCGAGGAGCAGATCGCGACGGAGCAGAATATCGCGGCGACGGCCAGAATCCGCCCCAGCCAAGGACTACCAGGAAACCGGGTGCCATCGAGCAATGCAGGGTTCATGGTTGGCGCCTGGGGGTGGCTGTTGGCAGACGGCATGGGAAAGGCTCTTGGACTTTCGGCATTCCACTTTGGGCCGAGCCAAACGGTCTGCTCGGCTCTGAACGCTGGTCGACTTGGCGCGAAAAACTCTATTTCGGCGGTACAAAAAGAAACCGGGCATAACCGTAAGCGATGCTCTCGCCTATCACCTCCCGCACGCCCTCGCTATACCGCCACCAATGCCGCGAGTCATAGTCGGGGTTCGGCACCGCGATGATTCCCACCGTCACGCCCTTGCCGAACGCTTCGTGGAAGAGGAGGCGGGTGCGGCGTGCGTGAACATCCTCCGTGACGACATTGATGCTCTGCACGGACAGGCGGTGCTCGCGCAACCAGTCTTTCAACGCGACCGCCGAGCTGTACGTTCGGTCACGCCCCACCACACGTGCCGGAACCATTTGGACCAACCCGCTGGCGATGCCGCCGCGCCTCAGGCGGCCAAAGCCCCAGATCGCGCTGGTGTCGTCATCGGAAGTATACCCGCCGCTCCACTCTACGGGTCCGCCGGTCGAGAAGACACGTTCATAGGAGCCAGATTTGAATTCATGGATGGCGGCCTGAATGACGGGATCCGGGACCCAGCCTTCGACAACCAGCACCTTGGTATCGACGCGGTGGGTGACCGCCAGAAAGGGATAGATGCCCCGCATCCATGCCCACCCGAGACCCAAGACGGCTATGGCCACGATCAGCCATCCACGCCAGGACAGCCCCCAGCGTTCCTTCCGGATGAGAAATCCGCCGAGCATTGCGGAGGAGGCCATTGGTGAGGGCGGAGATTGGAGAATAGTGGGTCGGGGTTTGCCCATGCCGGAAGCGGTGGACATTGCGGGCGTTCTGCTGGCTTCTTGTGGCTACGAACTGTCCGCACGGCGGCGGCACGGACGCGAGGTCCGGCCCGACGTGGTCGCGGCCACTTCCCCCGTTCCTCGGCTACGCTTTCCAGACCTGGCCGGGTTTGGTCTTCACGCCGGCCATGGCGTTCCG
>CAZAFS010000343.1:0-4211 GCA_964484165.1 uncultured Opitutaceae bacterium
CATTTCGCGCTCTGGATCTGGTGGCTGCGCCAGACGCGGCTGTTCACCTTCCGTTTTGAGGGCCTGGACCGGCTGCCGCGCGGCCGCAGCCTCGTGCTGGTGGCCAACCATCCCGGCCTGATGGACATCACCTACCTGCTGGCGTGCGTGCCGGAGGCCGTGTGCATCTTCAAGCCGGCGATCCGGCGCAATCCGGTGCTGGGCGGCGCGGCCCGGCTGGCCGGCTACCTGGCCAGCGACGGCGGCCTCGATCTGATCCGCGCCGCTGGTGTTAAGGTGGCGGCCGGGCGCACCGTGATCATTTTTCCAGAGGGCACCCGCACGCGCGGCGGCCTGCTCAATCCGCTGAAGTCCGGTTTTGCCTTCATCGCCCGGCGAAGCGGTGCCCCGATCCAGACCATACTCATCACCTGCGACTCCGAAATCCTCATCAAGGGGCGAGCGTGGTGGAGGCTCCCGCGGCTGCCGGCGCACATCACCGTGTCGCTCGGCCCGCTCTTCCCGCCACCCGCGCCGGGCGGGACGGCGGCGCTGGTGGCCGAAGTGGAGGGATGGTTCCGCCACGCCTTGGCGTCCCAAAGTCCGCCGCCGATTACCGGCGCCGCCGTGCCGGCAGCCGGGTGAGGTTCATCGCGCATGTCCCCCTCTTCCAGCCATCTCGTCCTGATCCCGGCCTACAATCCCGGTCCGCGCCTTCTCACCACCGTGGCGGAGGCCCTCGGGCAATGGCGGCCCGTGCTCGTCGTGGTCGACGGCAGCACGGACGGCAGCCACGGGCCGGTCGTGGAACTGGCGGGTCGCGAATCCGGCCTGACCGTGCTCGAACTGCCGCACAACCGCGGCAAGGGCGCGGCGGTGCTCGCTGGCCTGCACCAAGCGGTCGCGCAGGGTTACACCCATGCGCTGGTGATGGACGCCGACGGGCAGCATCCGGCCGCCAGCATCGCCGAATTCATGGCGGCCTCGCAACACCGCCCCGAGGCGATGGTTCTCGGCCGGCCCATCTTCGGGCCCGACATCCCGGTGGAGCGCCTTTACGGCCGCAAGCTCAGCACCGCCCTGGTCCACCTCGAGACGCTCAGCCGCGCCGTGGCGGACCCGCTCTGCGGCTTTCGAGTGTATCCCGCCCGCGCCCTGCTTCAGGTGCTCGGGACAAGACGCGGCGGGCGGCGTTACGATTTCGACACCGAGGCGGCGGTCCGGCTTTGCTGGGCCGGCGTGCCGGCGGTGAATCTGCCCGCGCCCGTGCGCTACTTCCGCCGCGAGGAGGGCGGCGTCTCGCATTTCCGTTACGGGCGGGACAATCTCCGTCTCGCCTGGATGCACACCCGCCTGCTCGCTGAATTGCTGCTGCGCCGGCTGCCCGCACGCCTGGGGCGGCTCCGCCCGACGGCCGGCATGATGGCGACGCTACTGGTTGCAGCGTTGCTGGGCGTGCTGCCCGCGAGCCGGGCCGCGGACAGCGCCCCTGACGAAGCGTCGGTCATCCAGCCCGACCTGCGTTTGAACGTCACTCCGCCGGATCCGGGGTGGCGCGATCTGTTCGCGGACATCCGCCGCCGCGCCACGGTCGCGGCGCCCTTTGAGGAGCACCGCTGGTTCCCGTTCCGCAAGAAGCCGGTCGTGTTGACCGGCGAGGTGCGCATCGACACCGCGCGCGGTCTCAGCCTGCACTATGAGCAGCCGCAGGAGCGCACGGTCATCATCGACGACCGCGGGATGCTCATCCGCGAACGCGGCCGCGACAGCAGCCCGCCGGCGGACCCGCGGGCCCGCGTCGCCGATTCCGCCCTGCTGGACGTGCTGCGCTTCGATTTTGCCGCGCTCGCCGACCGCTTCGAGCTGTACGGACGGCGGGACGGCCCGCGCTGGACGATGGCGCTGGTGCCCCGCGCCCGGGACATCCGCCGCACACTGGGCAACATCATGGTCGAGGGCGAAGGCGACCGGGTCCGCCGCATCCAACTGCGCCGGTCCGCCACGGAGCGGGTGGACATCCTCGTCGGCGAGCCCGGGCCGGAGGCGCCCTTCAGCGGGGAGGAATTGCGCCGGTACTTCCGTTGAGCCATGGCCGACCGTCGCAAAATCTTCGCCGGGGGCGCGCTCGCCGCGGCCGTCCTGCTGGGCGCGGGCTGGCTGGCCCACCTCGATTTCGGGACCCGGGTTTCGACCGACGTGCTCGACCTGATCCCGGCCGGCGAGCGCTCGCCGGAGCTGGCGCTCGTGCGGGCGCTGGCCGGCCAAGCCGAGGCGCGCGTGATGCTTTTCGCGCTGCGGGAGGGCGACGGCCGGCCCGCCCCGGCCGCCATCACCAGCCGCTTTGTCGCCGCCTTGGCGGCGGATCCCGCGTTTGCCGAGGTCGTGGCGGTGAACGACGCCACGGGCCGGGACGCGATGGCGCGCGAGCTCTTCGACCGGCGGTTCGATCTTCTCTTTCCGCTCTGGCTGCACGACCGGCGCGCCGAGTATGCCGCCAGCGGCGGGGATCCGGCGCAGTTCGCCGCGTGGCTGGCCCGCGGGACGGCCGATCGCCTCAGCGCCTTTCTGGCCACCCCCGAGGCGCTGGCCTTCCAGGACCTCGTGCCGGCCGATCCACTGCTGCTGATGCCCGGCGCGTTGGACCGCCTCAAAGGGGGGCTGGCGCTGCTGCCGCACGGCGCCAACGAACCGGAGGCCGCCGGCCTGGTGTGGGCGCGCATCGCCGCCTCGCCCATGCGCGACGAGGGCCAGGCGCCCGTCTTTGCGGCGATCGCCCGCGCCACCGACGCCGCGCACGCCGCGGATCCGGCCCTGACCGTGGCCGACACCGGCGTGAACCGCTTTGCCGCCGCGAGCAAGGAGCGCATCCGGCGCGAGGTGAGCTGGCTCAACACCCTGTCGCTGGCGGCCGTGCTGACCGTCGCCTTGGTTTTCCTGCGCGACCTGCGCCGCGGTCTGCATCTGGCCCCGCCGATCCTGCTGGCGGTGGTGGGCGCGTGGACCGCGGTCACGCTGGCGTTTTCGCCCGTGCACATCCTCGTGTTTGTGGTGGGCTCGCTGCTGACCGGCGTGGCGATCGACTACGGCTTCTACATCTTCCTGCAGCCGCCCGCCGCCCCCGGCGAGGATTACTGGCGCAAGATCCGCCGGCTGCTCGAGCCGCTGCTCGCCAGCTGCTTCACCACCGTGGCCGGCTTCGCGCTTTTGATCACCTCGCCGCTGCCGCTCATCCGGCAGCTCGGAGTCTTCGTCAGCGCCGGCCTGCTCAGCGCGCTGGCGTCGGCGCTGCTGTATTTCTCGCTGCTCCGGCGCCCGTTTCTCGAGACCCGGCCGTTCCACGGCGGGCAGTCGCTGCCGCCGCCCGTCCGCCGCTGGCTGCGCCGGGGACTCGTCCTCCTGTGGCTCGCCGCCCTGCCCGGCCTTCTGCGCCTCAACTGGAGGGACGACATCCGCGAGTTGGACGTTCCCGCGCCCGGTCTGCAGCAGCAGGATGCCAGCATCCGGTCGCGGTTTGGCGATGATCGCGACAACACCGTCTGGCTGACCTACGGCCCGACGCTGGCGGCGGCGCGCGACGCCTGGGACGCCTTTCAGACCTGGTCGCGCGAAAACGGCGGCACCCCGGAGGGTGAACTCAGCCTCGGGCTGATCGTGCCGACGGTGGCCGCGCACCGGCAGGCGGCGGAGTTTGCCGCTCGGGAGACCGCGTTCATTCCCAAATTGCGCGCCGCGCTCGACGCCGGCGGATTCGAGCTCACGTCGTTCGCCCCATTTTTCGCGGCTTATGAGCGCTTCGCCGCCACGGCGGACGACGCCACGCTGGCGGCCGCGCTGGCGGCGCTGCAGGCGAAGCTCACCGGCCCGGCGTCGCTGCTCCTCCACCAGGACCCGGCGCTCAGCTGGTACGTGACGCTCTCGCACGCCGCCGCGCCCGCGGCGGCGCCGCCCGCGGCGTTGCACACGGTGAGCGCGAGCCAGCTCCAGTCGCTCAACAACGTGTTCGCCCGCTATCGGAAATCGGCCCTGCGCCTGAGCCTGATCGGGCTGGCCATCGTCGGGACGGGGGTGTTCCTCACCTACGGCCTGCGCCGCGGCCCGCGCATCTTCGCCATCCCATGCGGCTCCTGCCTGGGCATCTTCGGGCTGTTCGGGTGGCTGGGCCTGCCCCTCAACCTCTTTCATCTGCTCGGCGCGTTCCTCGGCGTCTGCCTGACGCACAATTACGCGATCTT
>CAZAFS010000344.1:0-4188 GCA_964484165.1 uncultured Opitutaceae bacterium
CTTGTCGATCGCCTCATAGACATTGCGCGCCGACTGCAGCGACACCTCGTGCTCCACCGATTTTCCCCCGAAGAGTATGCCCACACACTTCTTGGCCATGCCGTCATATCGGCAGTCCCGCCCCCCCGTCTCCAGCCTGAAATGATGTGCTGCTCAAACTCCGGCGGCCACGGGCGCCTCCGCCGGCACGGGGGACGCCGCGGCGGATTCCCGCGCCAGCATCCAGCCGAGCAGCCCCTGCGCGAATCCGTGGCAGGTCGGCTGGGCGCGACGATCAATCACGCCCAGCGCGCGGAGCGCGGTCTTGAGGCGCGGCGGCAGATCGCCGGCATACCAGTGAAACCAGACGCCGGAATGGTTGTGTTCCGTCCGGGCCGACAGCAGCGGGAGAAATCCGTCGCAGATCAGGTTGTCGAGCCGGGTGCCGGTCACCGCCCCGCTCATGAGCATCTGCGCGACGAGCGCGCGCAGCCGGGACAGGTCCCACCGCTTCCGCCAGTCGGCCGTGCCCGAGGTTTTTTCCGCGATGGGCATACCGGGAAACTGGCCGGCCAGTTTTTCCAGTTGCCCGGGCCAGTCGGGCTGGGCGCGGGTCCAGGCCGCATATTGGCCGAGACGCACGCGCGGGTGGTTGGCCGGGCGCACGCCCTGCAGATTCCATGCGGCGGTTTCGGCGGCGAACAGCGCTCCGAGGTCGGCCAGACCCGCGGCCCACGCCGCGAGCGGCACCCGGGCGGCGACCTTGAGCATCGGCGCGCGGTTGAAACGGTAGCCCAGAATCTCGAGGGCCGTGTGGTGGCAGGCATCCGTCCAGCCCAGCCGCGCCACCCGCCGTCGGGCAAAATGGACCTTTTGGCGCCAGCGCCCTTCCGCATGGACCAGCAGCACGGAACGCGCCTCGGCGGCCGGCAGCCGCGCCAGCTCCTCGGTGGCGCGCCAGTCCGCCCGGCTGGTCAACGCCTCGATGGCATCCTCGGCGGCGTACTCCTCCAGATCATGCAGCAGCAGCGGGAGCAGCACGAGCGTGGGAATGGGGCTGCCGTCCGCCCGCCGCGCCTGTTCGCCGGGCCCGGGTGCAAACAGCACCACGTGCAGCACGACGTGATCATAGGCGCCGTCCGCGGCGTGCGCGTGCGCCGCCCAGTCGCCGGCATGAAGATGCAGTTCCACGTCCCCGGACAGATGCTGTTCGCCAAGCCGCACCCGGGCATTCCGAAAATCGGGGCCGCCCAGCAGGTTCCAGCGCCCGGCGTGCAGCACCCGCAAGGGCCGGCCATCCTCCGTCACGGCCCGGCTCAGATCGAATTCGCCCCGCAGCCAGATCTTCTGCAGCAGACGCTCGGTGAAAATGAACGGCCCGTAGAGCCCCTGGATTTCCGCCACCGTCCAGTTTTCCACCGTTTGTTCCGGTCGCATCATTGCCGTTGTCTCCCTCCGCGCCAGCACAACAAGCCCGGCCGGAAAGATCAATGAATATTTTCAGTTATTAGAAAAATCCAGCCGGCCGGTTTCCCGCTTGTGCGCCCCCGCGGTTGAGCCCTTGATGATACCGTGCCCTCCCGCCCCCGGCTGCCGGCCATCCTAGCGATCGTCCTGCTGGTCGCCCTTGGCGTGTTCGTGCCGAGCGTGCTCTATTTCACCGAGCTGGCCCTGCGCGAGCTGCGCCTCGTCTGGTGGCTGATTCTATTGCTCGGCGGCGCCCTCTGGCTGCTCACACGCCTGGAACGGAAGAAGTGAACCGCTCGGCCCGGTGGCTCCAGTCAGGCCACCGCCTGGCACCAGGCGGTTCACGCTGAGCCGTCAGGGTTCCCCACCGAACGCGCGCGGGCGGCGCGCCGCGCCAGAAGCCCCGGGGCCTTACTTCACAATCAGCAATCCCTGCATCCCGGCCTGAAAATGGCCGGGGAACGAACAGAGATAAGGATAGCTGCCGGGGGTCATCGGGGCTTCGAACGTGACGTCCCCTGTCTGCCTGGGCCCAAGAAGCGGGATGGAGGCCAGAACTTCGCCGGCCAGCGCCCGCGGCTGATAGTTTTCCTTCTTTGCGGAGAGGGCAGCCGTCGCGTAGGCCGAGGCGTCCGAGCCGGCTTTAAGCAGGATCCAATTGTGGCCCATGACCTCCTTGGGCATGGAGCCGGCGTTCTTGAGTTCGATGCGAATTTTTTGCCCGGGCTGCGCCTCGATTCGCGTCACGCTGAACTTCAGCGAATCGTTGGCAGTGATCATGACCGTCTTGACGTCATCTGGCGCCGCCGACAGCGACGTCGCGGCGACCAAAACCGAGAGGAGAAAGGCTGGGACGATCGGGATTTTCATAAGGGGCGGATGGAAATTGGATGGGATTGGATCGAAGCGCGCCTGTCGTCAGAAGGCAATCCACGCCTCGGCATAGAACATATTGTTATCGCGGGCGTTGGCGCCGGAGCCGTCGAAATTGGTCCGCGCACCGTCAAACCGGTTGTAGATGACATACTGCAGCGACAACTTGATGTTGCTTTTGGGCCAAAACGCCGGACCGCCCGATTTGTTCAGCGGATAATAGTTCACCTCGAGGACGAATCCGTCGCTGCGCGGAGAACCAGTCAAACTCCCGGCATACAGCAGGGGATCGCTGCTGCCATCGATGGCGAAGTACTGGACCTCCGCGCCATAGGTCTTGTCGTAGAGATAGGCGAATGTGGCCTTGAGATTCCGCAGCGTGTCCGACGCGTTGCTCGCGTTGCCGAGTGCCTGGCTGGCGCTCCACGTCTGGCGCTCGTGGATCCAGGACACCAGGGCGGTGAAGTCGTGGCGGCCGACGGATGCCTGGTATTCCGAGTCAATGCCGATGTCCACGATCCGGTCCTCTCCGGCGCTCGGGTCGCGGCCCGGATAAGTGCCGGCCGCCATGCCGAAGGTGCCGATCTCCCAGGTGCCCGGACCGCACGGCTTCTCCAGCGCGATCCGCCAGTAGGGGGCCAGACCCGGGATCTGGGTCTGGCCGGTCGGATCCACGCCGAGGGATTTCTGCACATGGGCGCCCAAGGTGTGGTAGGCGCCCAGATCGAAATACAGCTGGTTGTTCAGCATGACATAGGCGCCGGCCCCATCCACCTGCTGGGATTCCGCGCCATCGAGCAACGTGGCCGCCGCCGGGGTCGGCGCCAGGCCCGACCCGCTGAATGGAAAGCCCCAGGCCGGGGTGCTGTTCCAAGGATCCTGCAGCGTCGGGTTGTTGTTGACGTAGAAACCGTAGACCGCGCTCTGGCCGGCGATGGTTCCAGTGTCGGCGTAACGCACCTCGGTGTTGTCCAACGACCAGGTCTTGCCCACGCCATCGTAGGTGGCCTGGAGAAAGATCCCGAATTTGTTGGCGATGGCCGCGCCATCCTTCGCGAAAATGTCATCCGCGTAGGGTCCGAACAACCGGCCGGCATAGAACATACTCGCCTGCGTCAGCGCCCAATTGTTGTTGTCGCCAAAGCCCGGCGCGGCTCCTCCGGGCTGGCCCTTTTCCGTGCGGGTGAACGACGGTTGCAGCATGAGCGCGAACGGAGGGAAATCGCTCTGCCCGGTGCCAAGGGTGTAGCCGGTGAGTTTGAACGTGCGGCCGAAAGTGTTGAGCATCGGAAACCCCGTATGGCAGGCGATGCACTGCAAATCCATCTGCCGGGCGAAGCTGGGCAGCGCCCGGGCGGTTGAGGGCGCCAGCCCCAGGAGTGCGATTGCCACGAGGCCGGCGGAAAACCGTGAGATCGGGCGATGACGTCGGCGCTCCGCGGGCGATGGCGCCGATGCGAGGTGGCGGAACGCTTCGTTCTGGGCGGTCATTTCGGTTGGACGGTGGATGGCTGGACAATGAATCCCGGTACGGATCGACCCCACCGGTACTTCGACATCGGCGCTGCCGGTCCATCCCGTTGGATCGATCCGCGGCTGGATCCGATTCGATCTTTCTGGCATCGCCCAGAAAGGAAGCTATCGGCGTCGCCTCGAACTGCAAATGGACGTGCCGGATTCCGGGCTCCGGCTCCTCCTCTTTCCGCCCATCACGCCCGGAAGGTGCCCGGCGGAGTCCTCGCGCCGGCCATCCTGCTGCCGCGCTGGAGAAAGCTCGACAACCCCCCGCGCGGGGCAAAGTTATAACCGCTCCACGGAGGAGTGGCCGAGCGGTTTAAGGCACCTGACTTGAAATCAGACGTGGGCGCA
>CAZAFS010000345.1:0-4158 GCA_964484165.1 uncultured Opitutaceae bacterium
GGCGGCAATCAGTATGGGGCGCATAGTGGCAAAAGTGAGGCTGACCCTGAGTGAAGTGATCTTTGGCTGGTCATGGCGAGGAGCGAAGCGACGCGGCAATCCAGCCCAATCCCGAGATGGCGGATCTGGATCGCCATCCTCCTTCGCCCCTTTCGACAGACTTTGGGCTGCCGAGGACAGGCTGCCCCGCCGCTCTGTGCGAGCTAGAGCAGTTTAAATTGCGCCGTAGCTGCGTTCTCCCGCCTTGGTCATCGCGAGGTGCGCGAAGCACGCCGTGGCGATCCAGCCAGCCTACGCCAAGGCTTCGGCTCGGCCCGTCGAAGGAGCGCCGCCACGCCGTAGCTCGCAGAGCGAAGGCGGGCTGGATTGCTTCGTCGCCCCGCCGGCGCGGGACTCCTCGCAATGACCTGTTGCGACTACAGTTTTGCTTAATCCGCTCTATGGAGGGCAGGCGCGATGACATGGTGACGTGCAGGATCATCGGCGCGGAGTCATCGAACCATCTGGCGCCACGGGCAGGAGGGCGGAGCGCATCGGGGGCTCAAACGGGCGGCTTGGGCGGAGTCTCGAGGTCCATGGGAAATCCGAAGGCCGAGCCCTTCTTGCGCAGGTGGATCAGCGTCAGCCGCGGGGTCACGACCTCCCGGCGGTACGACACGTAGCCCAGGCTGCCGTAGAGCCGCAGGTTGCGCTCGCTGCGCTCGCCGGTGAAGATCTCGTAGTACTCGACGCCGGGGAAGGCGGCCTCGATCGCCGCCAGCAGCATGGTGCCGAGTCCGCGGCCGCGGTGATCGGGATGCACCATGAACCGGCTGATGTGGCAGATGGCGCCGTCGCGCCGGCCGCGCACCGAGCCGACCAGCCATGGGCCCACCCACGCGGCGAGGACCGTGTTCGTGCGGAATTCCTCGCGCAGGCCGTCCAGCGTCTGCTTCAGCGAGGGAATGTTGAACTCCCGATTCAACTCGGCCTCGGTGTAGAAGCAGAGTTTCTGCAGCTCCAGCAGCTCGGCGGCGACGTCGGCGGTGGCCAGCGAGATGCGTGCCCGGGGTGTTTCGGTGTTCATATTAAACAAGGCAGTTCGACCCAGAAAGCACGGAGCCAAAGCCCGAGGGCACAGAGGGACGAGCCTCCCGCTTATGCCGACACGCCTGCGCCGGCGGGGTGACTGAGCCGCAGGCGAGGCCCCAAAATTCAAAGACCCCTCGGTGAGCTCCTGTTGGCACTCCGTGTTCGCTGTGACCCGTTTCGACTGCGATTTTTTTTGGGTTCATCGTTTATCCACTCCCGAGGTCCGGCCGCGCTGGGTGAACAGCAGTCCGCTCCAGGCGGCATCCACGGCGCAGACCTTGTAGTCCACCAACCCGGCGGCCAGGCAGGCGGCGCGGATGTCATTCTGTGACAAGTCGGCGGTGAGCGGGCCGCTTTTCTTCGGGGAAATGATCCACACCGGCATGCGGGCGGCCAGGGCGACCGCCTGGGCCAGTCCGCGGTCGAGGTCGCGGCGATTGCGAACGAACCACAGCGTGAGTGCCGTGACGGCGTCGGCGGCGCTGGTCAGACACGCCCCGGCGGGCAGCGGGCCGAGCGTGGCGGCGAAGTCCGGTGGCGCGCCGAGCAGGGCCACGTGCGCGTCCGGCTTGATGCCGAGTTTCTTCGGCAGCGGCGTGCCGGAATAGGCGGCCATGACTCCCGCCGCCGCGGCTGGCGCCGCGGTCGGGGGGGGAGCCTCCAGCACCCGGGCCAGCGCCGGCCCGGCCTGCTCCCAGCTCACGAACACCGCGTCGGGGAGCTGGGCGCGCACACTCGCGACCTTGTCCAACGCGCCGCCCACGAACACGAGGGGCAGCGCGCGCGTGGCTTTCTGGCCGCGCAGGCCGAAGGCAAAATCGCGGCCCGCAGAGGGCAGTCGGTCGAGCGAGATGACGACCACCGCCGGGGGCCGCTGACGCAGCTCGCGCAAAAGCACCGGCGGTGGCGGCAGCGTGGCGTCCACGACCAGACCGGGCGCGGCGAGCCGGGCGGCGCGCTCGCGCGCCTCGGCGGCGTCCCAGTGGAGCAGCTTGACGGTGGTGGGCATGATGGAGTGCTGGCGCTCGTGACGGCCCAAATCCAGAGCATGTCTTAGGCAGGCGGGACGCCGGGGTCGATAGCGATGTTGCGCCCGCAGGCGCCGCCCCGGGCCTGGGTTGTCATTGCGAGGAGCGTAGCGACGAAGCAATCCAGGTCTTCAACAAGGTTTGGGATCAGAATTGGTCCCAAAAGCTGGATCGCCGCGCCCCGTCGCGGCGGCGGGGCTCGCGATGACAAGCTGTCCACCACAATGGATTCAGCGATCAGTACCAGCCTTCGCTCAGGTCCCTCCAATCCGGGTTGTCGCGTTCGATGAGTTCCAGCTTCTTATTGCGGGAGCCAGCCTTGATTTGTTTTTCCCGCGCGATTGCGCTCGATACGTTGCGGAAAACCTCAAAGTAGACCAGGCGATCGACGCCGTAATGCTTGGTGAATCCGGCGAGCAATTTGCTTTTGTGCTGCCAGACCCGGTGTTTAAGATCGTTGGTCACGCCGGTGTAGATCGTGCCGTTGCGCTGGTTGGCCAGAATATAGACGTGGTAGCTTGCGCCCACAATGACGTGTCATTGCGAGGAGCGGAGCGACGAGGCAATCCAGAAAACCTGGATCGCCACGGCGCGCTGCGCGCCTCGCGATGACAAGCTGGTTTTCAGGGCAAGCCGCGGATGACGGCAAACGGTCATTGCGAGGAGTCCCGCCGCGGCGGCGGGGCGACGAAGCAATCCAGGTCTTTGACAAACCTTGGGAATCCGAATTCGGCTTAAGATCTGGATCGCCACGGCGCACTGCGCGCGCCTCGCGATGACAGGCGGGTTTTCCGGGGGCGCCGCCCGGCCGCGATGTTTTGTTTACCTCGCCCCGATCTGCGTGCATCAGTGTGCTGCCATGGATGCTGTCGGCCCCGATCTCGTCATTCTCGCCGCCGGCCTCGGCAGCCGCTTCGGCGGCCTGAAACAGGTCGCGCCGGTGGGCCCCGGCGGCGAGCTCATCGTCGAGTATTCGGCGCACGACGCGCGCCGCGCCGGCTTTGCCCGCGTGGTGTTCGTGATCCGGCGCGACATCGAGGCGGATTTCCGCGCGGCCATCGGGCGCCGCCTGGAGGGGCGGATGGAGGTGGCCTACGCGTTCCAGGAACCCGGCGACCTCCCGGCGCCGCACGCCCCCGTGCCCGGGCGCGTGAAACCGTGGGGCACCGGCCACGCCGTGCTGGCCGCCGCCCGCGCGGTGCGCGGACCGTTCGCGGTCATCAACGGCGACGACTTCTACGGCGCCTCCGCCTACCGCGCGCTGGCGGAGCATTGGCGCGGCGCGGGCGCGGCGGACCCGGGCCGGCCCGAATACGCGCTCGTCGGCTACCCGCTGCGCCAGACGCTGTCGGCGCACGGCGCGGTCAACCGCGGCGTGTGCCGGCTCGACGCCGCCGGCCGGCTGGCCGGCCTCGAGGAGGTGTTGAACATCGAAGGCACGCCGGACGGCCGCGCACGGCGGCCGACGCCCGCCGGCGGCTGGCTGCCGCTCACCGGCGACGAGATCGTGTCGATGACCTGCTTCGGCTTCACCCCGGAGTTCTTCGGGCAGGTGCGCGGATTCTTCGCGGAGTTTCTGGAGCGGTACGGCCGCAGCGAGACGGCGGAGTTCTATCTGCCGGTGGTCGTCAACGACCTGGTGGAGAAACGCCGCGCCACGGTGCGCGTGCTCCCGACCGGCGATGCCTGGTTCGGCATGACCTACCGCGAGGATGTGCCGGCGGCGCGCGCGGCCATCCAGCGGCTGATCGCCCAGGGCGTGTATCCGGAGCGGCTGTGAGGGAAGTCGGTGGGCCGGGCCGCATTGCGCCGTTGTAGGAGCGAGCTTCGGCCTTCGCATGAAGCTATGGCCGACAGGTGCTCGCGACCTGTCCTCCGTAGCCCGGGCGAAGGAGGATGGCGGAAGGAAAATCGCCTGCAAGCAGGCTCCTACATCGCCCGCCCAAAAATCTTGGGTGGATTAGCAGGAAGCGATCATCCCATCGGATGACTCCGGTTCAACCGTCTTGGGACCTCACACTCCGTCCACAAAAACCACCACGCCGGTGGCGTTGTCGAG
>CAZAFS010000346.1:0-4136 GCA_964484165.1 uncultured Opitutaceae bacterium
CCAGGCGCACCCGGCGAAACCACATGTTCATGAACCAATAGTAGGGGTTCATGAAGATGGTCTGGAACGCGAGCCACACGCCGGACGCGCCCTGTTGGTAGACCAGCGTCGCCGTGCTCACGGCCCCGTTGGCGTCGGTGGCATTGCCGAAATTGAGAAAGAACTGGTACAGCTTGCCCAGCTTGCGGCCCGCGAGGAAGAATCCTTCCTGGCTGCCGGTCGTGTGGGACGACCGCTTGGCCATGTACAGAATCAAGCCGAGGTAGGCGGCGATGACCAGGAAGTCGATGAGATGAATGCCGCTCATGGTTGCCTTGAGGTTGACCGGCCTGATCGCTGCGGGCGGGAATCACCGGGTCGCGACCACGGGCCGGGTCTGCATGGAGGTTGGGGGTGAGAAAGCGTGCCGGCCGGTCGGGATTCCGGCGGGGAAAAACATTCAGCCGACGGGAGCCCGGCAGGGCCATCCCATAATTCAAAGTCTCCCTTGAGCTGCGGGGTGGCTCATCCGGCCGGAAGCGAAGGACGCCGCGAAGCCTGAAACAGGCTTGCCACAGGCGGCGATTCGCCAAGCGTCTGACTGTAAGAGTTCATGCGCCCCACCCCTTCGCTCCGCGATCTCGCCCGCTCGCTCGGACTGTCCCATACGACCGTCTCCGAGGCGCTGCGCGCCAGCCCACGGGTGAAGGCCGCGACCCGCGAACGCGTGCTCAAGGCCGCCCGCGAAGTCGGCTACCGCCACAATCCGCTGGCCGGGGCGCTGATGTCGGAGATGCGCCGCTCCCGCTCCGGCACCTTCCGGGGCGTGCTCGCCGTGCTCGACCTGGACGGCCCCGAGAAGCGGCCCGCCAGCGCCGCACGCTACCATGCCGAGTTGACACGGGGGGCGAGCGAACGCGCCATGGAGCTGGGTTTCAAGATCGAGCCGTTCATCATCGGGCATAACGACATCTCCGTCGCGCGGCTCGATTCCATCCTCAAGGCGCGCGGCATCCACGGCGTCTTCCTGCTGCCGGTGAACGAGGATCCCGACCTGACGCAACTGGACTGGACGCGTTATGCCGGCGTGTACGCCGACTACCTCATCGAGCATCCCGGGCTCCATTCCGTGTGCTCGGATCACTACCGCTCGATGATGATGACGCTCCAGCGGCTGCGCGCCCTGGGCTACAAGCGCCCCGGCCTGGTCTTGGTGCAACACAGCGACGAGCGGCTGCTCTACCGCTGGGAGGCCGCCTTTCAGGTTTTCCACCACCACGACACCGCGTTTGCCTCGCTGCCGCCCCTGATCGTCCCGGATATCACCCGCGCGGAATTCACCCGCTGGTTCACCACCACGAAGCCCGACGTGGTGCTGTGCCACCGGGCCGAGGTGATCGAGTGGATGGAGGCCTGCGGCGCCAGCGTGCCGCGGACCCACGGGTTTTGCTGCCTGAACGTGATGATGAACACGATTCCCTGCGCCGGCCTCGACCTGCAGCCGTGGCTGCTCGGCGTGCGCGGCGCCGAACTGCTCATCGCCCTGATCCACCGCAACGAATACGGCGTGCCGGAGATTCCCTCGACCAGCACCATCCCCGCCGCCTGGGTCGACGGCCCCACCGTGCGCCACTGACCGGCGGCCGCGAGTGGCACTACGCCGGGGCCCGCACGCCCGTTCTGCCGACCAAGCCGCCCGACGGTCCGTTTTTGACCGCAACTTGCGCACCACCGTGAACACTGGAATACTGTCGACCGCGCTGCTCCCGCCCCTGGTCATCATGGCCACCTCCGTGTACGCGAAAACCCACTCCATTCAGGAATTCGGCGCCGTGGGCGACGGCACGACGCTGAACACCCAGGCCATCCAGCAGGCCATCGACCAGTGCCGCGCCGAGGGCGGCGGCTGCGTGGCGGTTCCCCGCGGGGTTTTCCTCACCGGGACCCTGCGGCTGTACAGCCACATCGAACTGCACCTGGAGCGCGCCGCCGTGCTCAAGGGCAGCTCGACCCTCGCGGATTATGAGCTCGGCGGGCGCCGCGTCGGCCTGCTCTACACGGAGAACGCGGCGGACGTGGCGCTCACCGGGCCGGGCACCATCGACGGCAACGGCGATGCCTTCATGGTCCTCGGCGAGGCGAAGACGATGCCCCCGGAAGCGACGCAATACACCCGCCAGGGCGCGCATTTCCGCGCGGTGCCGGCGGGCCTCGGCGACGGGCCGGTGGTGCCGCGCGATCGGCCGTTCCAGATGATCATCTTCGCCAATTGCCGTAACGTCACGCTCCGCGACCTCCTCATCACGAACTCCCCGTTCTGGACCGTGCACTGCGCCGATTGCGACGGCGTCATCGTGTCCGGCGTCCGGCTCTGGAACAACGTCCTGGTGCCGAATGGCGACGGCCTGGATTTCACCTCCTGCAGCAACGTCGTCGTGTCCGATTGCGACATCCGGGCGGGGGACGATGCGCTGGTGTTTTGCGGCTACGCGCACCATCACGAGCTGCCCGGCTTCCATGAAATCCGGCACGACTCCGAGAATATCACGGTGACGAACTGCACGCTCCTCTCGCGCTCCAGCGCGATCCGCATCGGCGGGGCGGACCAGAACAACATGCGCCGCTATACGTTCAGCAACCTCGTCATCCACGATTCCAACCGCGGCATCGGGATCTTTCTGCGGGAGGAGGGTTCGATCGAGGACATGACGTTCACCGACATCGTCATCGACACGCGCCTGCACACCGGCGACTGGTGGGGCAACGGCGAGCCGATCCACCTGTCGGCGGTGCGCAACAAGGAGCGCGGTCCGATCGGCCGCATCCGGAACATCAAGTTCGCCCACATCATCGCCACCGGCGAATCCGGCCTGCTCGTGTGCGGCACCCCCGAGAGCATCATCGAGAACGTGTCGTTCGAGGACGTCTCGTTCCGCCTCCGCGCCAGCCGCCTGAACGATTCGAGCGGGGGCAACTTCGACCTGCGGCCGGTGACCGACCCCAAGCTGAACCTTTTCAGCCACGACATTTCGGGGCTCGACGCCGAGTACGTGAAAAACCTCCGGCTGACAAACTTCGACCTGACGTGGGACGGCGGGCGCGAGCCGTTCTTCACCCACGGCCTGACGGTCTCCCATTTCGACGGCGTCCGGATCGACGGCTTCCGGGGCACCGCCGCCCCGGCGCACCCCGACGCCGCGGCCATCTCGCTCCGCGACGGCCGGGGCTACGAGATCACCAACTCGCGCTCCACCAACGCCCGGGCGCCGCTGCTGGAGGCGGTCAACGCCCGCGCCGAGTAACCCGCCGCGGGCGGAAGAAAATCGCATTAATCTCTTGCCAGCCCCCACCCCGGCTGCGAGGGTCCCGGCCGTCAGGCGGACCAGAGGGCACGGTTTCCGTGACCGCCAGGTGTCCGCCTCCCTTCGGGCGTTTCTTCGATGAGAGACCGTTCAGAGGTTTCCATCGCTCATCGAAAGTACCAGAGCCTGTCGCCTGCAGCCTGATCCCGTCCGGCCGATGTCTTTGCACACCGTCCCGCGCGATCCCGCGCCGCCGGCCGGGCCGCTCCCGAACCACCCGCGCCTTCCGCCCCATCCGGCGGTGGCGCCGGACGCCCCGCGCGTCCGCTTCCACCACATGAATCAAGACCTCCCTGTCACCTTTGCCTCGTTGCACCTGATCGCGCCGCTGTTGCGCGCGCTGGTGGACAAGGCGTATCTCCAGCCCTCGCCCATCCAGGCGCGGGCCATTCCGCCTTTGCTCGAGGGCCGCGACCTGATCGGCTGCGCGCAGACCGGCACCGGCAAGACGGCCGCCTTCGCGCTGCCCATCCTGCAGCGGCTGACGGCCAAGCCGCAGCCCCGCGCCCCGCGCCGGCCGCGCGCGCTCATCCTCACCCCCACCCGCGAGCTGGCCGCGCAGATCGACGAGAGCTTCGCCAATTACGGCCGCCACCTGCCGCTCCAGCACGCCGTGATTTTCGGCGGCGTCGGCGAGCACCCCCAGGTCCGCGCGCTCCTCGCGGGCGTCGAGATCGTGGTGGCCACGCCGGGCCGCCTGCTCGACCTCATGGAGCAGGGCCATGCCCTCCTCGACCGCGTCGAGATCTTCGTGCTCGACGAGGCCGACCGCATGCTCGACATGGGCTTCGCGCC
>CAZAFS010000347.1:0-2112 GCA_964484165.1 uncultured Opitutaceae bacterium
GCGAGAAGCGCTCCACCGAGGCCATCGAGAGGCGGATGCCGTCCCAGATGCAGGAGTGGATGTTCTTGTCGACGAGGATCAGGTCGCCCTTCTGCGCGAAGGCGGCGACGCTCGACATGCAGGAGATGTAGCCGGCCACGCTGACGTGGCATGCTTCGCGGCCGAGGAAGGCGGCCAGCTTTTCCTCGAGCTCGAGGTGGAAGGTGCGGGAGCCGTTGGAGGGCCGGGCGCCGGTCGTGCTGGTGCCCCATTGGAGCAAGGCGGCGCGGCCGGCCTCGATCACCTTGGGATGGAAGGACAGGCCGAGGTAATCGTTGCTCGCCAGCATGATCAGGTCGCGGCCCTTCAGCTTGATGTGCGCGCCCTGCTGCGACTCCATGGCATGATAGAAGGGCGCGTACTTGAGCCGCATCGCGGTCGAGTAGTCGTCGCGGCAGCGTTCGAGAATCGCCTTTTTGTTACGAGTAAGGAGGGTCAGCGCCATGAGGAGGTGGGTGACGTTGAGTTACCGGGGAGAGGTTAGCAAATCGAAAGGCCCGGAAATGCCGCGCACGGCGGCCTTTGGTTTTGGGTGGAGCCAAGGAGCGGCGTGGCACGCGCGCCGCGCTGAACTCAAAACGCAGAACCCCAAACACAGAACTCAAACCGCCGCTCCGCGACGCGGCAGCGTGCGCATCCAGGCCAGGAGTTCGCCGGCGTAGGCGGACCAGGTCTTGAAGGTGCGGCCGCGCGCCGCGGCGGTGAGCCCGTCGAGCTGGTCGGGATCGGACAGGAGGCGCTCGATGGCCGCGGCCACGGCGGGCGCGTCGACGCGGTCGAGCGCCACGCAACCGCCGTCACGGGCGGCCTCGCCCAGCGCCCCGCGGGCCGAACAGATGCAGGGTTTGCCGTGGCTGAGGCTCTCGAATACCGGCAGGCCGAAGCCCTCCATCAGCGACGGATAGACGGTGAAGAGGCAGGCGCGGTACGCCCGCTGCAGCTCGACCTCGGATGCCGGCCCAAGATAAAGCAACGGCCGGCCGGCCGCCTGCAGCGCGCGCACGCGGTCCAGCGCCGCGCGGCCGGTCCGGGGATGGGCGAGGCCGATGAGGCGCAACTCGAAGCGCCGCCCGCGCTGCCAGAGCGTTTCGCAGGCCTCGAGCAGCGCGACGTGATTCTTCCGGCCCTCGAGCGAACCGACGCTCAGCACGACCGGCGCGGCGGCGGGCGCGGTCGTGTGGCCGAACGGCGGTGGCTCCGGCACGTCGACGCCCAGCGGCAGCCCGAGCACCGGGGGGGGATCAGCGACCCCCAGCCACTTCCAGTAGTCGACCAGGACGTCGCGCGAATCGTCGGAGATCGCGGCCACGCCGTCGAACTGCCGCAGGTCCTGCAGAAATCCCGGGTAGCGGGCGACGGTTTTCGCCGGCGACAGTTCGGGCAGGCGGAGGGCGGTGGCGTCGTGAAAAATCGCGACGCGCGGACCGGGGACGGCGGCCAGCAGGCCGGGCAGCATGCGCCCGACGGCGGGCGAAAAAATCTCCGGCTCCACGAAGCTTTCGCCCGCGACGGCCGGCCGCGGCCCGCGCGTCCGGCGGGCGGCCAGCAGGCGCCGGAGGCGGCCGGCGAGACGGGCCGAGAGCGGCCACTGCGCGCCGCGGATCCCGGCCACCACGCCCCGCGGCGGATGCAGATTGCGCCGCTCCCAGGCGCGCAGCGGGCGCCAGGCGGACTCGTAGGGATCGAAGCACACGGGCAGCACGTCCTCCGGCCCCGCCCGCAGCGCCTCGTGCAGCGAGCGGCACAGGCGCTGGATGCCGGTCTGGGCCCGCGTGTGGCTGGTGTGGCTGAGGTCGAGCAGGAGCCGGCTCATGGGACGGGCGGCGCATCGAAGCGCCAGAAAGTGACCTCGCGGACGGCGCCGATCTGCGTCCAATGTCCGGTCAGATGCAGGGGAAAGGCGCGCCAGGCGGGATCCTCGATTTCATACGGAAACAGGGCGGCGTAGACCGGCCGCCCCGCCGCGGCGCAGGCGCCGGCGATGCGCTGAAACTCGGCCGGCGACATCATATCCCAGCGGATGAAGGTGAACTTCGTGTAATAGAGCAATGCGCCGCTGGTCTGCATCGAGGC
>CAZAFS010000347.1:2212-4135 GCA_964484165.1 uncultured Opitutaceae bacterium
TCATGCGTGTGCAGGTAAAACAAGTAGAAGACGGGAAAGGGGAGAGCCCAAAGCACGAGTAACGCCGAGACGCGCGGCTGGCGGTGCCACAGAGCCGGATGGCCCAGGGCCAGCAGGCAAAGCGGAGTCAGCACCATGGGCATCCAGATGGCATAATGCAGGAGGGTCACCGGCACGTATTGGCGGCCAAAGATTCCACCGACATCGCCGTAACCAGTCGTGAGAATGCGGCCATAAACGATCAGATTGAAATACCCGAGAAACACAGCCCCAGGCAGGCCGCCGAGTAGCAGCAGAAGCCAGCGGCGCAGGGACCAGCCCAACGCCAACGCCACCGGTACGGCAGCCAGAAGATCGGTGGGGCGCACGAGCACCGCGATCCCCAAGGCAAAGCCTCCCGCCACCGCCAGACCGGGCCGCTTGGGGCTCATCCAGGCGAAGTAAACAGCGGCCGTCACCCAGACCAACGCGGGCACGTCGCTCGTCACCTGCAGTGACATGAGCAGGTAAAGTGGACTGGCCGCCAAGAGCAGAGCGCCCAGCCACGCCCAGCCGTTTTCCAGATCCAGAGCGCGGCCCAGCCGATAGACCAGCCACAAGCCGAGCAGGGCATGCAGGCCCATCACCAGTCCCGGAGCGTGCGTCCAGCCGGCCACCTGCGCGGCGAGCATGATCAGGAGCGACAAACCCATCGGATAAGTGGGAGTGAGCGTGAGGTGATCCGGATTGGAGATGAATCCGAGCGGGACGTGCGTGTAGAGCGGGAGGGTTTCCGGGTGAGGGTCCGGCACCAGGCGCATGGGCAGGGTCACCCGCCCCTGAGCCAGGATGCGCGCGTTGTTCAGATAACCGGAGGAATCTGAACCGCCCGCATAGGCGCCCATGTAATGCGCCAGCAGCAAGGCGTAGAGCAGCAAGCCCAGCGCGGGCAGCAGGCGGCGCCACGAAAACAGGCGGAGCAGGGCGGGGCGCGTCGGGGCCGGGGAGGTTGTGGAATCCATTGGTGGATTGTCTCGCCAAGTCAGAGTGGGTCGTTTGTCTTTTTTTGCGTGGAGCGGTTCAAATCAATTCTCCAGCGCGTGCCGCGGACCCTCTATCGCCTCGCCTACGCCGCAGGGGTGGCGTTTTTCCTGTGGAACGCGACACAGTACTACATCCCGGGCAAGGGTTTCACCTGTCTGATTTTCTTCGGCGGTGCGTCGAACGTGCGGCGGATCCGGGAGCTGCGGTCGCTCGACTATTACGTGGACAAGGACTCGAACGGCTACGACGGCCAGTACTACGCGCAGCTGGCGGTGAAGCCGCTCCTGAGGAGCCGGGATCTGGCGGGGGCGATGGACAACCTGCCGTACCGGGCGCGCCGCATTCTTTTCAGCTGGACGGCGTATGCCCTCGGTCTCGGGCAGCCGGCCTGGGTGCTGCAGGCTTATGCGCTGCAAAACATCCTGGCCTGGCTGCTGCTGGCCTGGCTGCTGCTGCGCTGGTTTCCCCCGACCGGCCCGGGCAATCTCGTGCGGTGGGCGGGCGTGTTGTTCGCCTGGGGCCTGACCATGAGCGTGCGCGAGGCCTTGATGGACGGTCCCAGCCTGCTGCTGATCGCCTGGGGCGTGGCGTTGTTCGAGCGGGGCCACCGCTGGTCGTCGACCTGCGTGCTCGGCGTCGCGGGTCTGGGCCGGGAAACCAACCTCCTCGCCCTGCCGGCGCTGGCGCCGGGCCGCGATTGGAGTTGGCGCGAGGTGGGGCGCGCCGCCGGCCGCGGGCTCCTGGCGCTGGCGCCGCTGGCGCTGTGGGTGGCGTGCATCTGGTATGTGTGCGGCCAGCCGAGCAACGCCGGGGTGGGCAATTTCGGCCGGCCGTTCGCGGCGTATTTTGGCAAGTGGTTCGACGCCGTGCGGGACTACCGCGTGAACGGCTGGGATTCCT
>CAZAFS010000348.1:0-4124 GCA_964484165.1 uncultured Opitutaceae bacterium
CCTGGGCATCGTGCCCGTGGCCTTCCTGGCGGCGGTGGCCTTCGCCGGGCTCGATTTCGCGCTGCTGCTCACCGGCAGCACGGAGGTCTGGCGGCGAAGCTCGGATCGCGAGATGGAGTCGGCCAACCCGGCGGCGGCGCTCCGGTCGGTGTGGAGCCGGGTCGTGCTCGCCGTGCTGGCGGTGCTCGGCATCGCCCTGACCGGGTTTCTCTACCTGCAGAACCAGCAGCAGGCCCTGCGCAGTTCGATCTGGAATCAGCTGAGCACGATCGCCGACCTGAAGGCCGGACAGATCGCCAACTGGCGCCACGAGCGGCTGGACGATGCCCGCTTCCTGACGCGCGCCCCGGATGTGGCCCGCGACCTGGCGCAATTTCTCGCGCACCCGGAGGCCCGGGACCGGCGCGCCGCGGCCCTGGGCTGGCTGACCCTGCTGAAAAGCGGGGACCGCTATGAAGTCCTCGCGTTCTTCGATCCACGACTCAACCCGCGGCTCGCCACCCCGGAGGGAGGGCTGGCGCTCAATCCGCAACTGCGCCAGGACCTGGCGGAAGCGGCGCGGATCCGCGACGTGGTGGCGGGAGATCTCAACTCGACTCCCAGCGGCATCCGGCTCGACATTGTCGCGCCGGTGGCGGGTTCGGAAAGCCCCGCCGCCCGGTCCGGCCCGGACCAGGACGCGGCGGACGCGAATCTCGTCGGGCTGATCGTCCTGCGGCTGGATCCGCGCCGGTTTCTCTTCCCCCTGCTGCAGACCTGGCCGGTGCCGAGCGCGACCGCCGAAACCCTGCTGGTGCGGCGGGACGGGGACCAGGTGGTTTTTCTGAATGAAGTGCGTCATCGCAGCGGCACGGCCCTGACCCTGCGCCGCTCGATCAACGAACCGGTGCTGCCAGCCGCCATGGCGATGCGGAACCTGCCGGGCCCGATCGAAGGCATCGATTACCGCGGCCTGCCCGTGCTCGCGGCCTATCGCGCCATTCCGGGGACGCCGTGGGTGATGGTGGCCAAGGTGGACCAGGCGGAAATCTACGCGCCGCTGGGGCGACAGGCCCTCACCGGCGGCGTCATCGTCGCCTTGCTGCTCCTGGCCGCCAGCCTCAGCTCGCTCGTCTACCGGCGGCAGCGGCACACGGATTTTCTGCGGCAACACCGCGATGAGCTGGAGGCCGTGGTCCGGGAACGCACCGCCGCCCTGGCGACGGAAAACGACGTACGCCGGCGGGCGGAGGCCCAACTCCGATTCCGGAGCGAGGCGGAGCACCTCCTGCAGGAGATCTCGGCCCGCCTGCTGGCGGCGGACGTCGAGGCGACCGATGCCGCGATCGAGGCGGGCCTGGGCGGGCTGGCGGCGTTCACCGGCGCCGATTCCGCCTACATCTTCGCCTTCGACGCAACGCGCCGGCGGTTTTCGCAGACCCACCTGTGGTGCGGCCCGGCCGTGACCACGCGAAAGCAGGATCTGCAGAACCTCGACACCGCCACCAGGCCCTGGTGGATGACCCGGCTGCGGCGCGGTGAGGAGGTGGTGGCGCCGCGAGTGGCCCAACTGCCGCCGGAGGCGGCCGCCGAAAAACAAATCATCCTGGCCCAGGGCATCCGCTCGATTGTGGAGGTGCCCCTGATGTTCCAGGGCTCGGCCATCGGCTTTGTTGGTCTCAGTTCAACCAAGGAGGGACACCTCTGGCCGATGGAGGACACGGATATGCTGCGGACCCTGTCCCAGGTGATGACCAGCGCCTTGAAGCGCAAGGCGGCCGAGGAGGAGCTGCGCCGACACCGCCTCCATCTGGAGGAGCTCGTGACCCAGCGCACCGTGGCGTTGCACGAGAGCGAAAAGCGATTTCAGGTTCTGTTCGAACAGGCGCAGGTGGCGATCGGGGTGGTCCGCGGGGGGCAGGTGCTTTTCGGCAATCCGGCCTGCCTGCGGCTGTTTGGCTGTGAGCGGCCGGAGGAAATGGTCGGGCGGCGCTTGGCGGAGTTCGTCGCTCCGAGTTGCCGTCTGGCCATCGAGGCGCGCCTCCGACGTCGCGCTGCGACCGAGGCGGACCCGGAGCAATACGAGACCATGGGAATACGGCGGGACGGCTCCGAGTTTCCCATGCTGGCGGCGATCAATCGCATCGACTTGGCGGACGGGGCCGCGACTGTGTCGTTCCTGACCGACATCACCGCCCGCAAGCAGGCGGAGGCGGCCCTGAAGACGAGCGAGGAGCAATACCGAATCCTGGCCGAAACCGCGGCGACCGGCATCTTCCTTCATCGCGGCGCCCAGTTACTTTACGCCAATGATCAGTTCGCCGAGATTCTGGGGTATGCTCCGGGGGAAATGGCGGGCAAATCCGTTTGGGATTTCGTCGACTCCGGGGAACGGGATCGGTTGCAGGGTTACACCGCGGCGCGTCTGAAGGGGCGGCCGGCCCCCCGGCAATATGAGGCGCGCGCCCGGCGGAAAAATGGCGAACAAATCTGGGTTGTGATCACGGCTTCATTGATCAACCACAACGGCCAACCCGCTGTGCTGGGGAGTTTTGTCGACATCACCGAGCGCAAACGGGCGGAGGAAGCCCTGCGCGAAAGCGAGTACTTCCTAAGCCGATCCCAGGAGGTCACCCAACTGGGATCCTACACCTTCGATGCCGCCGCCGGAACCTGGGCGGGCACGCCGGAACTGGATCGAATCTTCGGCATTGACCAACAGTTCCAGCGGGACACGGACGGATGGCTTGATTTGATTGTCCCGGAGCAGCGGGAGGCGATGCGGCAGCACCTGTTGCAGGACGTCTTCGCCCGTCACGGGCGGTTCGAAAAGGAGTACCAGATTGTCCGGCGGAACGACGGGCAGCGCCGCTGGTTGTTCGGCCTCGGCGAGCTGGAATTTGATGCCGCGGACCGGCCGATCCGCATGATCGGGACCATTCAGGACATTACCGAACGCAAGCAGGCGGAGGCGGCGCTGCGCGAGAGCGAGGAGCGCTTTCGCTCCCTGGTGGAACACGCCCCGGACGCCGTGCTGGTGGCCACCCGGGCGGAATCGAAAACGGCGCCGCGAATTGCCTATGCCAATGCGGCCGCGGCGCGCCTGTTCGGGGTCCCCTCGCCGGCGAATCTGATCGGGCAGGGCATCCTGGATCGCATCCCGCCCGACTATCGTGCCGGGGTGCAGGAGCACATCCGCGAGCTGCCCGAACGGAAGTTCATCGGCCCCGTGGAGCAGGTCTATCTGCGCTCCGACGGGGCGCTGGTTCCGGTCGAGGTGGCGGTGGCGTATATTGTGTATCAGGGCGTCGGGGGTGCCGTCATCTTTGTCCGCGACACCACCGAACGGAAAAAGGCGGAGGAAAAGATCCGCGAACAGACCCTGCTGCTGGATACGGCCAACGACGCCATCCTGGTGTGCGACCTCTTGCGCCGGGTCCTGTATTGGAACCAGAGTGCGGAGCGTCTTTACGGCTGGCGGGCGGACGAGGTCCTCGAGCGGGAGGTCCCCGGACGGTTGTTTGGGGAGCCGGGCGCGTTTGAATTGACGCTGGAAATCGTGATGCGGGCCGGCGACTGGACGGGGGAGGTGCGGCATCATACCAAGGAGTACCAGGAAATCACCGTGCTGAGCCGCTGGTCGCTGGTGCGCGACGACCAGGGCCGGCCGAAGTCCGTGCTGGTCATCAACACCGACGTCACCGAGCGGAAGAAGCTCGAGGCCCAGCTCTACCGGGCCCAGCGGCTGGAGAGCATCGGCCAGCTGGCCAGCGGCATCGCGCACGATCTCAACAACATCCTGGCGCCCCTCGTCATGGTGGCGCCGCTGCTGCGGACGGAAATCAAATCGCCGGAAACCCTGCGCCTGGTCGACATTCTGGAGAGCAACACCAAGCGGGGCGTGGAGGTGGTGAGGCAGATTCTGACGTTCGCCCGCGGCGTGAAGGCCGGCAAGGGCATGGTGCCCCTCCGCCCGCTGCTCAAGGAGGTCACCAATATCCTCGGTGAAACGTTTCCGAAATCGATCGCAGTGCAAAGCAGCAATCCGGAGGATCTCTGGATGGTGGAGGGCGACGCCACGCAGCTGCAGCAGGTGCTGATGAACCTGTGCGTGAACGCCCGCGACGCCATGCCGGACGGCGGAA
>CAZAFS010000349.1:0-4098 GCA_964484165.1 uncultured Opitutaceae bacterium
GCGCGGCACCGCCGCCTCGCTGTGGAACGGCTACAAGGACACCCTCCACACCACCCTGTTCGTCGCCACCTTGGACCGACTCCTGCACGGCGACGCGGTCGACAAACGCAATTTGGAGCGCAAGCACATGATTCACCAGGAGCTGCTCACGAAACAGATTCCCGGCATCAGCCAGGAGGAGATCACCGCCCACTTCAACCTGCTGCCGGAACGCTATTTTCTCCACACCGAGGCGGATGAGATCGCCCTGCACATCCAGATGGTCAACCGCCTCCTCAAATCCATTAGCGAGGCGGAATCGGTCAACTCGCTGCGGCCGATCGTCGACTGGAAGGACGATCTCAACCGCAGTCTCACGGTGGTGAACGTCGTCACCTGGGACCGCGCCGGCCTGTTCTACCGGCTGGCCGGCGGCTTCAGCGTGGCCGGCCTGAACATTCTCGGGGCCAAGGTCATCTCGCGTTCGGACCACATCGCCATCGACACGTTCTACGTGGTCGAGCCGGGCCGCGGGGTCGTGCAGAACCAGGCCGCGATGGAGACCTTCGCCCGCGCCATTGAGGCCGCCCTCACCCAGAACAAGGACCTCTACCCCGACATCGTGGCGCAGGCGAACAAGATCGCCGGCAGCCGGGTCGCGGTCGAGGGCGCCGCCCTGCACGCCTCCTTCCCGCCCACGGTCGAGGTGTATCACGAACTCGCGCTGCAGCGCACCATCGTCGACATCCAGGCGCACGACCAGATCGGGCTGCTCTACCGGCTCGCCAAGAGCATCTACGATCACGGCTTCGATATCTCGTTTGCGCGCATCAACACCGAGCGCAGCGTCGCCCTCGACACCTTCTACATCGAAAGCGCCAACCACGAACCGGTCGAGGACACCGGGCGCCTGCATGCGCTGCGCGATTCCCTGGCCAAGGTGATCAAGCCGGCGGAGGCGCCGCCCGCGCTGAGCGCGGGGTGATGCCGATACCGGATTTGCCGATATTAGATTGGGGATACCGGAAACCGGATAGAGCAGATTCTGGCGGTGGTCCGCGGACCAGCGGCGGCAGCCCGGTGATGGATCGCGCGGTATGACAAACCGGTCTCCGGCATCGCGAATCCCATGTCGGAACTCCGGTATGGAAATCCGGGCATCAATGCGCACACTGCCCGCCATGGAAGGCAACCCGTCAGCCGAAATCGACTCTCCGGTATCCGGTATCCCCGATCCGGTATCGGCCGACGCCCGCGCCCTGCCGGCCCTGTACCGCATCGCTTCCCTCATCGGGAGGACCGAGGACCCGCGAGGGGCGCTGCAATCCATCCTCGCGGACCTGGTCGCCCTGTTTCACGCCACCAGCGGCTCGATTGCGCTGCTCAACCCCGACACCGGCCGGCTGGAGATGGAAATCCAGCAGGGGCTGCCACCCGACATTGGCGACGTCGCCCTGCGTCTGGGCCAGGGGATCACCGGCTGGGTGGCCTTCCACAGCCGGCCGCAGCTGGTGCCCGATGTGACGGCCGATCCGCGCTATATCGCGTTGGGGCCGAATGTCCGCTGCGAGATGGCCGCGCCGATGGAGGCGGAGGGGCAGGCCATCGGCGTGATCAACCTCGACAGCGACCGGCGCGGCGGTTTCACCGCGGCCGACCTCGCGCTGCTCGTGCGCCTGACGGCCGAGGCGACCGCCGCCATGCGCCACCTGTGGCGGGTGCGCCACCTGCAGGGCCAGGCGCGCCAGCTCGAAGCGCTCATCACCATCGGCCAGTCGCTCGTTACCCAACTCGAGGAACAGGAGCTCTTCGACACGGTGACCCGGGAGGCGCGGCAGATCATGAACGCGCGGCTGTGCGCCCTCTATCTGCATGATTCCGCCCGGGCGACGGCCCGCCTCGTCTCCATCTCCCTCCCGGCGGCGGCCCCGGCGGCTGGTGGGCTCCCGCCCCGGCCCGAGGGCGAGCTGCCGCTCGATCATTGCCTCATCGCGTCCGTGGTGCACACGCGGCGGCAGATCGAGTTCCAAAACGTCCAGAGCCAGGAATACACCGATGCCATCGACCTGCCGCGCGAGGCGGAACTCCACTCGCTGCTGGCGGCGCCGCTGCTCTACGAAGGCGAGGCCATCGGCGTGCTCGGCGTGTTCACCGAAAAGCCGCACCGGTTCAACAACGACGAGAAGCGCCTCCTCGGCGCCCTCGCCAGCCTCGGCGCCGTCGCGATCCAGAACTCCCGGCTCTACGCCCGCGTCTTCCAGAGCGAGGAGGCGCTGCGCAAGAACGAGCGGCTCACCACCCTCGGCCTCCTCGCCGCCGAGATCGCCCACGAGATCCGGAATCCCCTCACCGTCATCAAGCTCCTCTACGGCAACCTCAAACTCGATTTTCCGGAAGACGACCCGCGCCGGAAGGACACGCAGGTCATCAGCGAAAAACTGGACCAGCTCGAGGCGATCGTCTCGCGGGTGCTCAACTTCGCCAAGACCCCGACGAGCCTGCATTCCCGCTGGCCGGTGGCCGAGATCATCGGGGACACCGTCCTGCTCATCCGCCTCAAGCTGGCGCAGGGCAAGACTCACCTGCGGTTCGAGCCGCCCGCCGCGCGCCTCATCGTCGAGGGACACAAGGGACAGCTGCAGCAGGTGCTGCTCAACCTCCTGCTCAACGCCATGCAGGTCATGCCGGAAGGCGGCGAAATCACCATCCGCTGCGGCGCCGGGGACCAGGGCGGCCTGCCGGTGGCGGTCATCGACATCGCCGACACCGGTCACGGCATTCCGGAGGAGATCCGCGATCGCATTTTCGATTCGTTCCTCACCGGCCGGCCGGACGGCACCGGGCTGGGCCTGGCCATCGTGAAACGGATCCTGCGCAGCCACCATGGCGACATCGCGGTGCTGGCCACGGGTCCGACGGGCACCACCATGCGGGTGACGTTGCCGTTGGCGCGTTCGTGATTTGGGATTGCGGATTTCGGATTGCGGAGAGCAGCGCGGAATTTGGGGTTCCCATTCACTCTCCACGCGGCATTTTCAGCAATCATGAATCCTGATGATTTCAAGAAACGTTCAAAGGAATACGCGCTGCGGGTGATCCGCCTGGTGGAGTCATTGCCGGAGGACCGCGTGTCGCGGACCCTGGGAAACCAACTGCTGCGGGCCGGTACATCCGTGGGGGCCAACTACCGCTCGGCGACCCGGGCCCGGTCGCGCGCCGACTTCATCGCCAAGCTCGGCATCGTCGAGGAGGAGTGCGATGAGTCACTCTACTGGATGGAGCTGCTGATCGACGCCGGGAAGGTCGAAGGCGATCATCTTGCCGCCCTGATGCGAGAAGGCGACGAGATCATCTCGGTCGTCGTCGCCTCCATCAAAACCGCCCGCTCCCGAATCTGAAATTCCGCAATCCGCGATCCGAAATCCCAAATCGGACTATTCGTCGAGTTCGACGTTCCAGTAGGCCAGGTCGAGGAAGTCCTTCCACATCTCGCGCTGCTGCGCGCCGAGCACGAGCGAGATCACCGGCCGCCACTTCGGGCGCACCGGCTTGCGGATGAGATGGATGCCGGCTTCGTGCGGCAGCCGGTTGGCCTTGCGGGTGTTGCACTTCACGCACGAGCACACGATGTTCTCCCACGTGGTCCGGCCGCCGTAGTGGCGCGGGATGACGTGATCGAGGTTCAGCTCCTCGCGCGGGAAATGCCCGCCGCAGTACTGGCACCGGTTGCGGTCGCGCTCGAAGACGTTGTTGCGCGTGAGCTTCAGCTCCTTGCAGGGCAGCTTGTCGAAGTAGGTCAGCAGGATGACGCGCGGCAGGCGGATGGTGTGGCGCACGGTGTGCACCAGCTCCACCTCGGAGAGCGGCGGGTTGTACTGCGAGAAGTCGATCCAGTCCATCATGGAGAACACGCGGAAGTCGTCCTCGTAGTGATGCACGACGCTGGCGTGCCCGCGCACCAGCAGCCCGAAGGCCCGGCGGGCGCCGATCACGTTCACCGCCTGCCACAGGCGATTGAGGACCAGGACGGGTTGTTCGAGCGCCGCTTCCATGACGAAAAATCGCAGGTTGGCACGGGGCCGCGGCGTGTCAAGCGGCGCTCCGCGCCTGGATACCGGA
>CAZAFS010000350.1:0-4095 GCA_964484165.1 uncultured Opitutaceae bacterium
TCGCCCTGCTCGCCTTTGTGCTCGCCGAGGTCTTCCGCCAGGGCGTGCGGCTGAAGCAGGAAAACGAACTGACCGTCTGACCGCCATGCCCATCAAACTCAATCTGGACCAGATGATGGAGCGGCGTGGCGTGACCCTCACCGAGCTGGCCGGCCGCGTCGACCTCACGCTGGCCAATCTGTCCATCCTCAAGACGAATAAGGCGCGGGCGGTGCGCTTCAGCACGCTCGAGGCGTTGTGCCGGGAACTGCGGTGCCAGCCCGGGGACCTCCTGGAGTTCGTGGACAAGTAGCAGCGGCCGGCCCGAACCGCCCGCTTCCCCCGACGCGCGCCTTCATGGCGCGGCCGTCGGATTCCCTCCCCCGGCGCCCGACAAGTTCGTTCTCGCGCCGATTGGCGGAAATAAAAGGTACAGCATGACCCCCTCTGGCCTCTCATTCGCCGCCGTGCTCGATTGGCTCAGATCTGGGGTTTGAAGACACGCCGTAGATCGCTGATTGGGCATTCTTGCGGAGAACCACATAACGTGCCATGATACCAACGATGAGGTTCTCTTATTCTCAGCAAGCATGAAAATCAACGCCACCGTCCGGCAGATCCTCCCGGTCAGCGCGCTGGTGCTCGCGCTGTTGGGGACGGCGACGGCTGGCGCCGAACAGCGCGTTGTGGCGGGAATGACTTGCGATGCGGCGGTCTCCGACGCACGGGAGGTCGCGGCTCACCGGCTCGAAATGAGCGTGATGCGCATCGCGGGTCGATCGATGGAGCCCTATTGCGGTGATGGCGCAGTGGTCGTGGTGAAGAAGATCGACGCCGCTCACCTGCGGATCGGAATGATCGCGGTGTATGTGAATCGTTTTGGGGAAAAGGTCGCGCACCTTGTCATCGCTCACGTTGCCGGCGGTTGGCAGGTCAAGGGGAACAACAACGATCGAGCTGACAGTACCCTGGTGGACGCCGACAATCTATTGGGGGTTATCTACGCAACGTTTACTCCCGCCGGCCAAGCCCCGATTGCGGTGGCGGCGGCGAATCTTCCGGCGCTTGAGACGGTCTACGCCGGGGCGGCAAAGTAAGCGGAAGCCCGATACGGCGGTGGGATGACGAAAACTCGGGCTCGTCCTCCTTGCCTCCACCCGGATGCTGGGAACTACCTGGGACCGCCCAGGCTCGAACCGATTCCGCGACCGACCAGCCCATCCGCCTTCGGGGCAGGGAGTTCGTGACAAACCGGCTCTTTCAGATATATCCGTTCGCAGCCAGCTGACCGAACCCCCGCCGGGCGACGCCAACCCACGCGGAGGTATATCGTCTGCGGGTGATGCAGTGGCCAACTGCCCAGCCTTCAACCCCACGGTGCCCGTAACGGTTTCCGCCATGTGACATGACCCTGAAACCCAGCGTTGTCTGGATGCGGTCCCTGGCGTCTCCGGTCAGCGGGTGGATTCTCGCCCTAGTGGCGTTGTGCCCCTTCGCCGCGCGGGGCACGCCCGATGCAGCGATGGGCGATCCGGGCCTGTCCGCGTTGTGGGGGCGGAACCTCGTGATCAATGGCGGGGCGGAAGCGGATCAGGCCCCGCCGGGGGGACGCTCGGTCGTGCCCATCAGCGGCTGGAGGGTGCAGGGGAACCTCACGATCGTGCCCTACGATGCCCCCGATCGCGACTATGCCGGGATTCGACCCGGGTCGCCGGTGCCACCGGACGCGGGCCGGAACTTTTTTGCCGGCGGCCCCGACAACGCCGCTTCCAAGGCCACGCAGACGATCGACGTCTCCGCCGCCGCCGCCACCATCGACGCCGGGCGGGTGACCTACTCGTTCCAGGCTTACCTCGGCGGGTTCGAAGGCCAGGACGACCAAGCCACCGTAACAGCGGTCTTTTGCGACGCCCGCGGCACCTCGGTGGGGCAGGCCGCGCTGGGTCCCGTGTTGGACGCCGACCGCGGAAAGCGCGACGGCCTTCTATTGCGGCAGACCACGGGAGTGCTTCCCCGCGCCACACGGGCGATCACCGTCGAGCTGGCGGCCAGGCGCACCGCCGGAAGGTACAACGACGGCTACGCCGATGCGATTTCACTGGTGTTGTCCCGGGCGCCCGCCGGGCCGCCGACCGCCGCCGCCACGGCGTCAACTTCCGCCGGGGAGGACGGTCCGGCCGTCCTGGCCCGGTTCTGCCGGCTGCTCGCGACCGGCCAGACGGACGCGGCGGGTAAGCTGGCAACCGACCGCTGGCGCCACGCCCCGGCCGGGGATCGGGAGGCCGCGGCTGCGATCGCGCGCCAGGCGATCGCGGCCAACGTCCTGGGCGTCCGCGTGCTCACGGTGCAGCCGGGCTTGACGCATCTGATCGTCGCCCTCGAACCCGGCGGCGGGCCGCCGGCACTGCTCTTCGCCGAATTGGTCGACGGACAGGTCAACCGCCTCGATTGGAGGTCCGCCCCGTGAACGCGCGCCTGCCGTGGTGCGGATTGATCGCGGTCGTCGGGCTGACCCTGCCCGCCCCGGCCAAGGATAGTCACGTGTTCGACGAACAGACGTTGCGCGCCCTGGCCGCCGCCCGGCAGCAAGCCGAAGCGAGCGTGCAGCTCTCCACCGACCAACGGGCGTACCTCGACGATCATCTGGCCGTGTTGGAGGCCAAGACCCGGGACTGGGAAAAACTCGCGGCCGCCAACCCCGGCGAACCGGTCTGGAAAAAACTGGCCGATCAAGGGCGCGCCACCTGCCAGGCGATACGCGCCGGGCCGGTGCTGCAGGATGACCTGAGCCAGTGGATGAAGGCCTACTGGACCGGCATTACGCCGGTCGCCGTGTATACCGGAGGGTACTACTACCTGGATCGGCAGTTCTTCGTCCGCGACGCCGCCAATCTCGCGGTTGAAAAGCGGAACTGGAACAATCTCGGACGATGTTCGTACCTCTGGCACGAGTACGTCCACTCCCAGCAGTCGCTTTGGACCCGGGGCGAGGTCGAGGCCTACAAGTCCCAATACCTGTTTCTGGCGGCCTGCGGCGTGCCCGACACGCAAGCGGACATGGTCAACGTCCTGGGCCAATTGGTCGCATTGGGGGGTGCTGCCGAATACGACGGACCGGGCGGCGCTCAACCGCGAACTGGGCGTCGACGTGGTGCTCGCCAGCCGGACCGCCGCGGTGGCCACCAAGCCCTTCCGCATCCTCTCACCCGGAGGCCTCGCGGGGATCCACCTCACGCCCTTTGTCGGCACGTTTCGGGACAGCTTCCCGGCCGGTTCGGGCGGCGGGACCATCACGCTGACGTTTTCGGATCGCCTGACCGCGGTGTCGGGGGCCTGCGACTACCGGTCGACCGAGTACGTCAGCGGCGGCAACCAGCCGGGCACCTACACGTTTGTCGGCAACAAGTATCCCAAGCTGCACCTCCAGGACGGCCGGGTCACCGGCACCATCGTCTGGATCAAGCACTACGAGCGGTTTCCCAGCGCGATCTCGCAGAACTCCTTCGCGGTGGAGGGCAAGATTGATTTCCAGACCGGCACGATCACGGGGCACGCGACCGATGAGCCCAGCTATACGTGGGAGGTGAAGTTCCAGCCCATCCAGGTGGAGCCCGTGGCGTGGGGCCCGCCGCCGCCGGTCAAGCGATGACGCCCACGCGCGCCTTCATGGTGCGGCCATTGGATTCCCTCCCCCGGTCCCCGATAAGCTCGTTCTCGCGCCGCTGGCCAGCGGCAAGCGCTAAGCGGCAAGCGGCAGGCAGTAAGCTTCGAGCGACCGGCGATCCCTTCTCCGCGGATTACACGGATCGCCACCGATCCTTTCTTCACAGAAGGACGCAAAGGAAGCAGAGGGTTCCGGCCGATCCTCTGCGGCCTCTGCTACCTTGTGAAATTCCGGAGCAGACTCTCTCAAACCGTCTGAATCTTCACGGAAGGCAGCGAAGAGAGCGAAGCGCTCCCTCCCGGTCCGATCCTTTGCTGCCTTTGCGACCTTCTGTAGAATTCCGGCGTGGCTCGGTTACCTCCGTTACCTCCTGTGAGATTCCCGAACAGATCCGTCCGAATCTTTACAGGAGGCAACGAAGAGAACGGAGAGGACCCTCGTCATCTCCCGCT
>CAZAFS010000351.1:0-4089 GCA_964484165.1 uncultured Opitutaceae bacterium
CGCGGCGCTGGATGATGGGCAGCTCCTCAAACGGGCATTCGATGCCGAGGTCGCCCCGCGCGACCATCACCCCGTCTGCGGCGCGCACAATTTCGTCCAAGTTGGTGATCGCCGATTGATCCTCGATTTTCGCCACGATCCGGACCGAGGAATTGCGGCCGCGCAGGAACTCCCGGAGGTTCTCGATGTCCGCGGCCGACCGCACGAAGGAAAGCGCCACAAAATCCAGGCCCTCCTCGAGGCCGACGAGGGTGTCGGCGCGGTCCTTTTCCGTGAAGGAGGGCAGGTTGACGTTGACCCCGGGCAGGTTGATGTGCCGGCGCGAGGTCAGCTGGCCGGCGGTGAGCACCCGGCACCGGATATGGGCATCCCGTTTCTCCAGCACCTCGAGGCGGATCAGGCCGTTGTCCACCAGCACGGTGTCGCCGACGTTGATGTCGTTGACCAGGTCCTTGTAGTTGACGTCGACGGAGCGGACCTCCTCGCTGCTCTCGCTCGGGCCGGCGGGCTTGACGGTGAAGTCGAAAATCTCGCCCGGCTGCAGCTCGATCGGCACCGCCAGATCGCCGGTGCGGATCTCCGGTCCCTTGATGTCCATCATGATCGCGATTTCCCGGCCGACGCGCTGGGACACGGTGCGGAGGCGCCGGATGATCCGGCGCGTCCAGTCGTGGGTGGCGTGCGCCATGTTGAGGCGGCAGACATCGGCGCCGGCGCAAATGACCTTCTCCAGGACGTCTTCGCCCTCCGTGGCGGGACCGATGGTGAATATGATCTTGGTGCGGCGGGAAGGAGGATGCATGCGACCGGACAGATTAGGCGAGGCGGCGGCGGGAATCAAATCCGCGGGCGTGAGGCGCCCGGGCGCCGCGCCCCCGGGGCGCTCAGAAATCGTAGAAGGGCGTGCTCCCGCCGGGGGCGACGATCGAGCAGCGGCAGGGGAGGGCCGCGAGGACGGGGGCGCAGGCGCGTTCCACCGCGGCGGGGCTGTTGCATTCGCGGCTGAGATGGGCGAGGAAGACATGGCGCCAATGCGGCGACGCGACGGAACTGAGCAGTTCGCGGGCGCTGTCATTCGAGAGGTGGCCATGGCGGCCGCTGATGCGCTGTTTGACCGACCACGGGCGCTTCAGGTCGTTCTTCAGCATCTCCGGACAATGGTTGGCCTCGATCACCAGCACATCGGCCTCCCGGATGTGCTCCCGGATGTGCGCCGGGGCGTGGCCGAGATCGGTAAGCCAGGCGAGCCGGCATCGGGGTGCGGGGAGGCCGTCGCCGAGCTGGGTGAAGAGAAAGGCCACCGGATCGCAGGCGTCGTGCGGCACGGCGAAGCTTTCGACTTCGAGGTCGCGGAAGCGGAAGCGCGCTCCGGTTTCGAACAGCTGCCAGTTGGGGCGGTGTTTCAGGCCGGCCTGCACCGCGTGGGCGGTGGCCTGGTTGGCGAAGATCTTGATCTGCGGATGGCGCGCCAGCCCGGCGATGCCGGCGGCGTGGTCGCCGTGTTCATGCGTGAGAAAGATGGCGTCGATGCGGTCGAGCGATTCGCCGACCGCCGCGAGGAGCAGGCCAAGGCGGCGGGCGGTGAACCCGGCGTCGACCAGGACGCGCGCGTATCCGGTCTGGAGCAGGGCGCAATTACCCTCGCTGCCGCTGCCGAGGATACAGAACCGCATGCCCATGGAGGAATGATGCAATGGCCCGCGCCGGCGGTGAGGCAAGGTTTTTGGCTTTCGGGCCGTGCGCCCGGACGGCTCCGCGCGCTCCGGCGGGCCGGCGGTCGCCATTTGTCCTCCGGCCGGTCCACTCATCCAATATGGCTGCAACTGCGCCGTCCGATGTGGTGTTTTGGAAGCACGCCGTGCCTTGGGCCCGGCGGGTGGCTCTCCTGAACATGCATCCCGATCGATTTGCGCGCCTGCCGTGGTCCGGCCGCCGCTTGCTTGCAATGGCCGCCCGGTTCAGCCAAACCTTCCCGTCCCGCTGACAATTTGCCATGACCTCCGACCCTTCTTCACGCCCCGAGGCCGCGCTAAGGCCCGTCGTCAATGCCCCCCGCCGGAAATCCCACCGCCGGCTGTGGATCATCCTCAGCATCGTGGTGGTGCTCGGCCTGGTGGTTGCCGCCATGCTCAAGAGCCGCAGCGCGGTGAAACCGACGACGGTCACGGTGGACAAGGCCGCGGTCCGGACCATCACCCACCTGGTCACGGCCACCGGCAAGGTCCAGCCGGAGATTGAGGTCGGCATCGCGCCCGAAGTGTCCGGCGAACTCATCGCGCTGCCGTTCAAGGAGGGTCAGGCGGTCAAGAAAGGCGACGTCATTGTGAAGATCAAACCCGACTTCTACGTCGCCCTGGTCGACCAGCAGGAAGCCGCGCTGGCCTCGGCCAAGGCCGCCAGCCTCTTCAACAAAGCCAATCTCGACAAGGCCGAGGAAGACTACCACCGGGCGAATGATCTCTACCAGAAGAAGCTCATCTCGGACGCCGATTACACCGCCGCCAAGACGATCCAGGAGGTCGCGCGGGCCAACTTTCAGGCCTCGTTGGCGGCGATCCGCCAGACGGAAGGCGCGCTCAGCCAGTACCGCGACCAATTGAGCAAAACTTCCATCTACGCGCCCATGGATGGCACCGTCAGCGTGCTGAACAACGAGGTGGGCGAGCGGGTCGTGGGCACCGGCCAGTTTAACGGCACCGAAGTCATGCGCGTCGCCGACCTCAACAGCATGGAGGTGCGGGTGAAGGTAAACGAGAACGACATCGTCAACGTGAAGGTCGGCGATCACGCCGCGGTGGCCATCGACGCGTTTCCGGGCCGCAAATTCGACGGGACCGTGAGCGAGATCAGCAGTTCGGCGTTGTCCACCGGCGCCACCAGTGCCGGCAGCAACCAGGCGGCCCTGGCGGCCTCCGCTTCCGATGAGGTGACGAACTTCCTGGTGCGCGTCCGCATCGGCAATCGCGAAAAACAGTTCCGGCCCGGCATGAGCGCCACCGTCGACATCGAGACCGAGACCGTCAACAACGTCGTTTCCGTGCCCATCCAGAGCGTCACCGTCCGCGCCGAGGGCGGCAAGACCACGGAGGAACTCCAGCAGCAGCGGGCCAAGGAGGCCAAGGAGCGCACGGGCAATGATCTCGAGCTGGTGAAGGAACGCCAGCAGGCGCGCCGCGAACGGGAGATGCTCCGCCAGGTGGTTTTCGTCCGGCAGGGCGACACCGTGAAGATGCGCCCGGTCGAAACCGGCATCGCCGACAACTCCTACATCGAGATCAAGAGCGGTATCAAACCGGGCGAAGAAGTCGTCTCGGGCAGCTACGCCGCCATCAGCCGCAATCTCAAGGATGGAGCCAAGATCCTCGTCGAAAAGCCGAAGAAGGACGACAAGAGCTGAGCCGCCCGCCCGGCCGCCGCCCGTCCCCTGGCCATGATCCCGCCGCCCCCTCCTCCCACGCACGTCAAGCGGACGGTCCGCCCGCGCGGCGCCCTCGTCATCGACATTGAGGGCGTCACCAAGCTGTACCGAATGGGTGAGGAGACCGTCCACGCCCTGCGGGGCGTCACCCTTCAGGTCCACCGCAACGAGTACATGGCGATCATGGGCCCCTCCGGCAGCGGCAAATCGACGCTGATGAACATGCTCGGGTGCCTCGACACGCCCACCAGCGGACACTACCAGTTCAACGGCAAGGACGTCTCCCACATGTCCGATGACGAGCTGGCCAGCATCCGCAACCGCGAGATCGGGTTTGTCTTCCAGACCTTCAACCTGCTGCCGCGCTCGACCTCCCTGCACAACGTGGAGTTGCCGCTGATCTACGCCGGCATGGCGCCCGCCGAGCGGCGCGCCCGCGCGCGGGAGACGCTCCAGCACGTGGGTCTGGGCGACCGCATGATGCACAAGCCGAATGAACTCTCGGGCGGCCAACGGCAGCGGGTGGCCATCGCCCGGGCGCTGGTCAACCACCCCTCGATCATTCTTGCCGACGAACCCACCGGCAACCTCGACTCCAAGACCGGCGAGGAGATCATGCAGCTGTTCGACCAGCTCTACGAGCAGGGGAACACCATCATCGTCGTCACCCA
>CAZAFS010000352.1:0-1821 GCA_964484165.1 uncultured Opitutaceae bacterium
CAAGCGCCACCTCTCGGCCGGCGAAATCGTCCACCAGCTCCTCCAAGTCTGCCGCCGGGAGGACGCCCGCACGCCGCGTGCCCGCACCGAACTGGCCTCGTTCGACAATGTCGTCGTCATGGGCATGGGCGAGCCGCTGCACAACTACGACCACCTGCTGCGCGCCCTCACCATCGTGAACGCCGACTGGGGGCTCGGGGTCGGCGCGCGCCGCATCACCATCTCGACCAGCGGCCTCGTGCCGCAGATCCGCCAGCTGGCCGGCGAATCCCTCGGCTTCCGCCTCGCCGTCAGCCTCCACGGCGCCACCAATGCGGTGCGCGAGCAGATCATGCCGGTCAACCGCCGCTGGCCGCTCGAGGAGCTGCTGCCGGCGGTGCGGGAGTTCTCCGACCGGCATGGCCGCATGGTGACGCTGGAGTTCATCCTCATCGAGGACGTGAACGACGCGCTGGACCAGGCCGCCCGACTCTGCGATCTCGCCGTCGACCTGCACGCGCACGTCAACCTCATCCCCTACAACACCGTCGCGGGCCTGCCATGGCGGCGGCCGAGCCTGGCGCGCCAGCAGAAGTTCGCCGGCATGCTGCAGGCGCGCGGCGTCTCCGTCACCCTCCGCCGCGAGAAGGGCCACGACATCGACGCCGCCTGCGGCCAGCTGCGCCTGCAGACCGAGAAGGCGCGGGCCGCGGCGGTCTCCGGGTAGGAAGCCCGCTCGCGGGCGATCTTCTCCTCTTTCGGGCCCGGCGGCATCGCGCGCAAGCGCGCTTCCTACGCGCTGAAGGAATCCCAGCTACTGATTACGAAGTTCCGAGTTCCGTAGGAAGCCTGCTTGCAGGCGATTTTCTCCTCTTTTGGGCCCAGCGGCATCGCGCGCAGGCGCGCTTCCTACGAGCGTTTCCCTGCTTGCACGCGATAGGACCCCACCCAGGCTGGAGCCCCCCTATGCAACGCCCGAAAGGCTATTCAGCCCTTCGACGTGGTCGTTTCTCCGCGCCCGGATTGACCTATTTCCTGACGATCTGCGTCGCGGATCGCGACCGAGTGCTGACCTGCCAAGATACTGGCACCAATATTTCCAGAGAAATCGAGCGAATGTCATCCGGTGGCATCTGGCAGGTTCATGCTTTCACACTCATGCCGGATCATCTCCATCTCGTGGCGGAGCTTGGCGAACTTCTGTCGCTGTCGCAGGCAGTGGCCCGGCTGAAATCAAAAACCAAATCAGCCTTGCAGACGAAAAATGCAAAATGGCAGGAGAACTATTTCGATCATCGTATGGCACCTAACGAATCCCTCCTCCCCGTACTCCTCTACATTTACCTGAATCCGTACCGGAAAAATCTGATCATGAGCTCCGAAAAATGGCCTTGGTTCTTCTGCCATCCGGACGACTGGCTTTGGTTCAAAGATCATCTGACAGACGAGTTGCCCGAGCCTGCATGGCTCCTCTAGCGGCGCCATTGTCTCGTAGGAAGCCCGCTGGCGGGCGATTTCCAGGAACCCGAGAATATCGCGCGCAAGCGCGCTTCCTACCGGCAGAAGATTGCCCGTCCACCAAATGCGGAGGATATCGGTTCTTTCGGAAACCCGCGCGCGGGCGATTCTTGGGTGTCGGACCGCACCGCGCGCACCTGTCGGCCGCAGCTTGCAGCGAAGGCCGAAGCCGCTTCCTACAGACCGAAGATCGCCCGGTTGCCGAGTACCGAGATCCCGGTTCTGCACGTTAGCCCCGCCCGGATTGTTCCGCTGACAGTTCTTGCTCTCCGGGAACATTCGCTTCCTCTTGTTTTCCCACGGTCTGCGGCTACGTTCTCATCT
>CAZAFS010000352.1:1921-4086 GCA_964484165.1 uncultured Opitutaceae bacterium
CCGGGAACATTCGCTTCCTCTTGTTTTCCCACGGTCTGCGGCTACGTTCTCATCTTTTTCACGCCCCCATGATTGAGGTCAAAGGTCTGGTCAAAGATTACGGCGCCCTGCGGGCGGTCGATGGCGTCTCCTTCACGGTCCAGCGCGGCGACATCCTCGGCTTCCTCGGGCCAAACGGCGCCGGCAAGTCGACCACGATGAAAATGATCACGGGCTTTTTGCGCCCCACCGCCGGCCTGGCGCTCGTCGGCGGCCATGAGGTCGCGGCGGAGCCCGTCACGGTGAAGCGCCTGATCGGCTACCTCCCGGAAAATGCGCCCTCCTACCCGGAGATGACGGTGGCGGAGTTCCTCTCCTTCATCGCCGAGACCCGCGGCTTCCGCGCCGCGGCCGAAAAACGGACGCATGTCGACCGGGTCGTGAATCTCTGCCACCTCGGACCCGTGCGGCGGCAGTCGATCGAAACCCTCTCCAAGGGCTACAAGCAGCGCGTCGGCCTGGCCCAGGCGCTGCTCCACGATCCGCCCGTGCTGGTGCTCGACGAGCCGACCGACGGCCTTGATCCCAACCAGAAGCACGAGGTGCGCCACCTCATCAGGCAGATGGCCGCGGCCAAGACCGTGATCCTCTCCACCCACATCCTCGAGGAAGCGGAGGCCATCTGCAACCGGATCATCATCATCACGCGCGGCCGGGTTGTGGCCGACGAAACCCCCGAGGGTCTCCGGCAGCGCCACGGCGGGGCGCGGCTCGAGGAGATCTTCCGCAGCCTGACCCAGACCGACACTTAGCCGCCGGCTGGCGCCGGCGGCCGATTCAAGACCCAAGATTCAAGACTCAAGACACGTCATCCCCTTTGGTTTTCGTTCTTCCCTTTTCCATCTTTCTTCGTGCGAAGCGCCATGTCCCAGATCCCGCCCATCTTCAAACGCGAGTTTCTCGGCTATTTCCGCTCCCCGGTCGCCTACGTGTTCCTGATCGTGTTCTTGATGGCCTCCGTCGGCTGCGCCTTCTTCCTCGGCGGGTTTTTCGACGCCAACGTGGCCAGTCTCGACAGCTATTTCCGGTTCCTGCCCTGGCTCTTCATCGCCTTCGTCCCGGCGGCGGGCATGCGGCTGTGGTCGGAGGAAAAGCGCGCCGGCACGATCGAGCTGCTGTTCACGCTGCCGATCACGCCGTTCGAGGCCGTGCTCGGCAAGTTCCTCGCCGCCTGGGCGTTCCTCTGCCTCGCCGTCCTGCTGAGCTTTCCGATGGCGGTGACCGTCGCCTACCTCGGCGCCCCGGACTGGGGCGTCCTCCTCGCCGGTTATCTCGGCAGCATGCTCATGGCCGGCGCCTATCTGGGCATCTGCTCGCTCACGTCGGCGTTCACCAAGAACCAGGTCATCAGCTTCGTGATCAGCGTGTTTGTCTGCTTCATCCTCGTGCTACTCGGCTGGAGCGTGTTCACCGACTTCCTCGGCGGCTACCTGGGTCTGCCCGCCTGGCTGGTGGATGTGGTGTCGGATTTCAGCTTCAAGACCCATTTTGACGCGTTCATCAAGGGGATCATCGACCCGAAGGACGTCATGTTCTTCCTGTCGCTCGCCGGCTTCTGCCTCTTCCTGAACGTGGTCGCGCTGGAACGCTGAGCCCCGCCCTTCGCCCGCCCCCGCCCGATGAAATCCGGAACCAAACTCCTCGCGATCGCGCTGCTGTTCGTCGGCCTCGTCCTCGTCAACTATCTCGCTTCCTCGATCCCGGTGCGCCTCGACGCGACGGCCGAGAAGATCTACACCCTCTCGCCCGGCACCCGGGCGCTGCTCGGCAAGATCGAGGACCCGGTCGAGCTCGACTTCTACTTTTCGCGCAGCGCCACCACCCTGCCCATCATGGTCAAGAATTACGCCGACCGCGTGCTGGAGATGCTCCACCAGTACGTCCGCGCCGCGCACGGCAAGATCGTCCTGAACGTGATCGACCCGAAGCCCGACTCGACCGAGGAGGAGAAGGCCACCGCCGCCGGCGTCGCGCCCCAGATCTGGCCGGCCACCAACGAGCAGTTTCATTTCGGTCTCGTCGCCATCCAGGCCGACCACCAGAAGGTCATCGACGCGCTGACCACCGACCGCGAGCAGTTCCTCGAGTTCGATCTCTCCCAACTGCTCTACGAGGTCCAGCTCGTC